>JASLJB010000137.1 GCA_030152605.1 Acinetobacter sp.
TCCCTATCCTTTTGAGAAACTTGCAAAATTATTTCAAGAGATCACCCCAGCAGCATTGCCTCTGATCCCGCTTTCAATCGGTGAACCCAAGCATCCTGCACCCGAGTTTGTCAAACAAGCCATTATCGAAAATTTTCAGCATTTATCGACTTATCCCAGCAGCAAAGGTTTGCTAGATCTGCGAGAAAGTATTGCAGCATGGTTAATACAACGTTTCCAGCTCAATCAGGTCAATGCTGAAACCCAAGTGTTACCGGTGACCGGAACCCGCGAAGGTATTTTTTCCTTTGTTCAAGCCCTGATCAAGCGTGATCAAGCGCCGTATGTGGTGATGCCAAATCCGTTTTATCAAATCTATGAAGGCGCGACCTTACTCGCAGGTGCACAACCTTATTTCGTCAACTGCACAGAAGAGAACAACTATCTCGGTGATTTTGATCAAGTGCCTGCCGCAGTCTGGGAGAAAACCGCCTTGGTGTTCGTATGTACCCCAGGCAACCCCACTGGCGCGGTACTCAGCAAAGAAAAACTCAAGCAATTGATCCTACTCTCTGATCAATATGATTTCGTGATCGCCTCAGATGAATGCTATTCCGAGTTATGGTTCGATCAAGCCCCTGTCGGTTTACTCGAAGTCTGCGCAGAGATGGGCCGTGACGACTATAAGAACTGTGTGGTATTTCACTCACTGTCAAAACGTTCGAACTTGCCAGGCATGCGTTCAGGTTTTGTCGCCGGTGATGCCGCCTTGTTAAAACCTTACCTACAATTCCGTACCTATCACGGCGCTGCTATGCCGGTTCAACATCAATTGGCTTCGATCGCCGCATGGAATGACGAAGCGCATGTTGAAGAAAATCGTGTGCAGTACCGTGCCAAGTTTGACCTATTTCAATCAGAACTCGGCCACCTACTCGATCTCAAAAAACCTGATGCGGGTTTTTATTACTGGCTCAAAGTCGATCATGATGAAAACTTTGCCAAGATGTTGATGGAAAAAGCGCATATCAAAGTGCTGCCAGGACGTTATCTATCTCGTGATACCGCACAAGGTAATCCGGGTGAAAACCACGTGCGTATGGCCCTCGTTGCGGACTTGGCACAGTGTGAGCAAGTGGTGGAGCGCCTGAAAGCGATTCTTTGATTGAGCTACAACTCCCTCACAACAAGCCTTCCCATTCCTTAACCTCAGTGAGCGAGTTTGTTCGCATACTTTTTTAAAAAAGTATGCAAAAACCTTCTTTGTGCTGAAGGGTACGTCCTGTAACCCTCAGCACAAAATAATTAAAAATATTTCCACGTGTCGCTCCATTTACTTTGGAGCTGACTTTAATGCACAGACTCAGCGCGTTTCTTGTATCAAATTGCGGGCAGAGTGCGCTTACACAAATTTTAGTTTTTTATATTTCTGTTGATACTGCTTAGGCGTGACCCCGAGATGCGCCTTAAACACGCGATGGAAATGACTTTGATCGCAAAATCCAAGTTGTTGTGCAATATCAACAATTGAATCGCCATGCTCCATTAACTGCCGCGCCTGTTGCATGCGTTGATTGAGCTGATATGCATGTGGGGTCAAACCAAAAATCTGTTTAAACAAGCGAATCACTGCAAAACGACTAATGCTGAAGTGTTGAGCAAGTTGTGACAAGGTCAAGAGCGGTTGAGTGTTGTTAGCCGATGCCAGCAGGTCCATTAATGCGTTGATCAGCTGCTGCTGACTGTCTGTATAAATCACTTTATGCCAGTCCACTACTGATAGCAGCAGTTGGCTGAGGCCATCAATTAAGCATTGTTCTTTTTCAGCAATGCTCAGCAAAGGATTGAAGAGACGCTGATTAAGTTGACAAAATACCGTATAAGACTGTGTATCACGCAAGACAATGGGCTGTAATTGTGGCAATACAGGATGCTGTAGATCTAGGGCAGTTTCAGCCATTAGCTGCGCGAGCCATGCAGCATCGAGGTGCATCATTTGGTAACTCCAAGCCTGATTTGGCAAGGGATTACAACGATGTTCAACATGTGCAGGAATACTGACTAGATCTCCGGGTTGAATCAACTGCGTATCAGCAAAATGATGACTGAATTGACTCAGCCCCTGATCAACAGCGCCGATTGAAAATGTGGCATGGCTGTGTGCCTGATAGCAGATACGACTGTGGCATGCCCGCCGTGTTTCCACATAGGGCATGCGCACATCGCGCCAAAATTCGACTTCTTTGTCGGAGGAGGCTTGGACCTGATTGTGATAATTCACTTAGGCTGTCCAATAATTTAAGCTATTGAAAATAATTAAATTAAATACATTTAAGTTAAAAACAATTAATTTAAAAGTTATTACGACTGAGCAGAAGCGGTTAGCGCTGCCAAGGCTTGTTCTATATCTTGTTCTATACTTTCGGGTTTGGTGGTGGGTGCATAACGTTGGATGACTTCGCCCTGCCGATTGACTAAAAACTTGGTGAAGTTCCATTTAATGCCGTTACCGAGGACGCCTTTACTGTGATTGGTCAAATAACGAAAAATCACATGCGCCTCAGGGCCTTTGACATTGACCTTGGCAAACATCGGAAAACTCACCCCATAGTTTTTTTGGCAAAATGCACCAATCTGGTCATTGTTGCCTGGGTCTTGTCCACCAAACTGATTACACGGAAAGCCCAAGACACTAAAGCCCTCATCATGATATTTACGATGCAGTTTCTCTAGACCTGAAAATTGTGGAGTAAAGCCACATTTACTGGCCGTGTTCACAATCAACAGCACCTGACCTTGAAAATCTCTAAAAGCCTTGTTGCGTCCATCTAACAATTCGGCTTCGAACTGATAAATATTGCTCATGGATAGGTTTCCTCATCACTCTTTTCTTGTGTGATTAAGTCCAAAGCCGCCGAGTTGACACAATAACGCAGCCCAGTCGGCTGTGGACCATCTTCGAAAACATGCCCTAAATGTGCGTCACAATGATGACAGGCGATCTCGGTACGTTGCATCCCATGCGACTCATCCTCATGTTCTTCAATCGTTGCCGCGCTAATGGGTTTAAAGAAACTTGGCCAACCACTACCACTGTCGTATTTGGTCTCAGATGAGAATAATGGGGTGCCGCAACAACGACAGGTATATACCCCTTGCTGTTTGGTATTCCAAAACTTGCCAGTAAATGCCGCCTCAGTCCCTTTTTGACGGGTAATCTTAAATTCCTCGGGCGATAACTCTCTTTGCCATTCTCGGTCTGTTTTATTGAGTTTTCCCATGACTAACTCC
>JASLJB010000146.1 GCA_030152605.1 Acinetobacter sp.
GCTATGACCGACACACACAGCATCGATCGCTGCCAATTGCGCATCTAAAACCAGTTGATAGAGTGCTTTTTGTTCAGGGCTAAAACGACCATTGACTGGAAAGGTTCGGCTAATATCCCCTGCATAGCATTGATATTCACACCCCGCATCGATCAGAACCAAATCCCCATCTTTGAGCACTTGATCATTTTCAACATAATGCAAAATACAGGCATGATCACCGCCCCCCACGATACTGGTATAGGCTGGCACACAGCCACGCTGACCAAAGACATAATTTAATTCAGCTTCAAGTGCATATTCCATCATGCCTGGATAGACCTGTTGCATGGCACGGCGATGCGCTTGGGCACTAATATCTGCCGCAATCTGCATCAATTCAATTTCAGCAGCAGACTTATGCAAACGCATTTCATCCACGATCTGATCCAGCTGGATCATCACTGCAGGTTTGACTTGACCACGTCCGAGATAGGCCTGCTTATACCATTCACTGACACGTGCATCAAAATCTGCAGATTCAGCGATGCGATAATAGAGCTGTGATTTATTCAACAATTTGTAAACGATAACCTGATCAAGCTCAGTGATCGGATAGGCTTCGTCTGCGGCATAGTCTTGAACAGCACCATCGATGCCGGCACGATAACCATTCCAAATTTCCATTTCACGATTGCGCTCGCGACAAAACAAGCTATAGGTATAATCGCGTGCATCCGCAGCGGTTTCGATCACTGCAACCGCTTCAGGCTCAGCAAATCCGGTTAAATAATAAAAACTACTGTCCGCTCGATACTTATACTCTGCATCTCGGTTGCGCATGACTTCAGGGCGTGTTGCGATAATCGCAATACTGTGTGGTCCCATCTGTTTGGCCAAGCGGTCACGACGTTGCTGAAAATCATCTTGAGCTAATTTCATTTTTACCCTACTTGTTGGCTAGTTTGTTGCTTGGTTGACGCTTGGATTGGTCTAAAACTATTTAATTGCGATGGCGCTAAAAACTCAGTTCCAAACCGACGCTTAGTTGACTGAGTTCTTCGCCCCTTTCACTTAACTCGGTCGGTGCGGTGTAAACATTTCCACGACTTGATCCGAACTATCCGCTTTACGTTGCAACTTTTGTTGAAAGTGATGCAACAAAGAACTCTCGCTGACTGCAGTTTTACTGCGCCCGATCGACAGAGAAACTGGAATTAAGCGCACAAACTCATACAGTTCTTGATAGCTGAGCTCACCTTCTTCGTCATCATCTGAGTCTTCAAACTCAACACTGGCGACATCTTGTAAATGTCCGATCAACTCTTGCTCGTCATCACGAATATGTCCTGAAGCCAAACCAAAGCCCAAAACCACGCCCGCACACCAGTCTGCCAAAGCAGTGACACGAACCGAAAGTGCATGCGTATCATCAGGAAGCATCGGTAAATAATCCAACGCATCATCCGACAAGGCATGTGCAACGTCTTCAGTTTCATCAACCAATAAGGTCAATGCCGCATCTTCAAGTTGAGGAACATTCAGTGTCGATAAAATTTGTAACCATTCTTCGTTCGTTGGTACCTGAGTTACACAAACTATACCCGTGAGAAGACCATGTAACTCACTAGGACTTGAAATCTCTTCAATATCCCTAAAATTTTGTTCCCAATCTGACCAACCTGAAATATCGTCTTGCATTCGCTTTTCCAATCTCTATACTTCTTTCTATATTACCTTTGATTGCAAATCTGTGCGACCACCTTATGTTAGAACAATTACAGCGTTTACAGACGCATGTTGGTGTTTTAAAAACACGACTCGAACATGTTCAAAATGAAAATAAATCACTGTTAAAGCAAAAAGCCAACAGTGATGAGCAAGCGCATGCTCAAATCACCCAGAAAAATGGGGTGATTACGCAGAAGCAGGATCAAATTGAAAGTCTCAATGAGCAACTCAGTCAACTGCAAGCGCAACATAAACAATTGAACACTGATGCCACAGCCTTGGCGGAGCGTTACGGACGTCTTGAGAAAAGCTGCACCGATCTGAAAAATCGCTTTCAAGAAATCCTGACCGAGCGTAATGATTTGCGCGTGCTTAAAGCGCAGTTCTTAAATGAGCAGCAACAGACCAAGCAAGAGATTCAAGGCTTACAAACTGAGCGTGAACGTTTAATTCAAAAAAATGATCATGCCAAAACTAAAGTTGAGGCCATCATTCAAAGACTGGCGATTTTAGGCACAGAACAAGATCATCATGCGCAAGAGATTCAACAACTTGCTCATCCTACTGAAACCCAAGAGGAGATTTAATCGTGTCTGAGCTCGTCACTATTGAATTACGTTTAATCGAACAGACCTTTCGGCTTTCAACCACAGTAGAGAAAAAAGCTGATCTTGAGCGTGCAGGTCAACTTCTTAATGACAAATTTCAGGAATTTCGCCGTAAAGCACCGAATATTGAACATAATAAATTGGTGATCATGGTGGCCTTGGAACTGACACAAGAAGTGTTGACCATGAACAAATCGTTACAAGAGTATTCTCATTGCGAACGCTTACTCAGCGACATCCTCGAAGATATTGAAAAAGCGGTTTAAACCGCTTTTTCTTTGTGCAAATAAATCAAATATTACGTTAGCATAGTTTGAAATCCAATCATCTAGGTTTGCCAAATAGCAGAGTTTGGTTATACTAAAGACCACTCTGGGATGTTCGCCAGCAGGTCAAATTCCCCTGAGCCGATATTTATATCCTAGGATTGTGTTCTGCATATTTAGAGTGTATGCCTACCC
>JASLJB010000152.1 GCA_030152605.1 Acinetobacter sp.
CTGTATAATAGTTCAACTTAACTGATCAGGAATCTCTCATGCACTTGGCGGCATTGCATACTCCGAGCCAGATTCAACTCAATACCCAAGGTCATCTAAAACATTTCTTGACCATCGAAGGGCTTTCCAAACAGACCCTCAACACAATATTAGATACAGCCCAATACTTTATCAATGATCAAAATCAACTGATTACGACCCCGCTCTTGGAAGGTCGCACGATCATGAATCTCTTCTTCGAAAACTCCACCCGTACCCGTACCACCTTCGAAGCCGCTGCAAAGCGTCTTTCTGGCAACGTCCTCAACATCGATATCGCACGCTCAAGTACCTCAAAGGGTGAAACTTTGCGTGATACGCTGTGGAATCTCGAAGCCATGGCAGCGGATATTTTTGTGGTGCGCCATTCATCATCCGGGGCGGCGCATTTTATCGCCCAGACGGTGTGCCCAAATGTGGCGATCATCAATGCGGGTGATGGCCGACATGCCCATCCGACCCAAGCCATGTTGGATATGTTGACCATTCGCCGTGAAACCAAGAAAAATTTCCAAGATATCAGTGTGGCGATTATCGGGGATATTAAACATTCACGTGTGGCACGTTCGGATGTGGCAGCGTTACAAACTTTAGGCTGTCAGGATATCCGTGTCATTGCACCGAATACCCTATTACCGCATCACTTTGAAGACTATGGTTCAGGTGTACGCCTGTTCAACAACATGGAACAGGGGATTAAAGACTGTGACGTGATTATGACCTTGCGCATTCAAAACGAGCGTATTGATTCACCTGCGCTATCTTCGCAGTCAGAATTTTATAAAATGTATGGTCTTAACCAACAGCGTTTGGCCTTGGCCAAGCCAGATTGTATCGTGATGCATCCGGGGCCGATGAACCGTGGGGTGGAAATCGAATCCAGTATTGCGGATGGGCCACAATCGGTAATTCTGCATCAAGTCACCAATGGGATTGCGGTTCGTATGGCGGTGTTAGCGCTGTCGATGCAAGGCCAGCTCCAAGAAAAAGGTTTAATCGAAGCCATTACGTTATAAGGGATCGTCATGTCTATTGTAAAAATTGAAAATGTCCGCGTACTCGATCCCTTAAAACAGTTGGATCAAGTTGAAACGGTCTATATTGAACAGGGCAAAATGCTGAGCGCACCTGAGATCGCTGCCGAGTCGGTCACTGAGGTGATCGATGGTCAAGGTAAATGGTTGATGCCTACCATGTTCGATCTATGTGCACGTTTACGTGAGCCGGGTCAACAACAGCATGGCACGCTGAAGTCCGAAGGTCGTGCCGCGCGTGAAAATGGGATTTTACACGTTTGCACACCACCAGATTCCAAGCCGATCGTGCAAGACAATGGTGCCTTGGTCCACGGTCTGGTCGAAAAAGCCATGCTAGATGGCGGGATTTATTTACAAGTGATCGGCGCACAAACGCAAGGGCTGAACGGCAAACAACCGGCCAATATGGCAGGCTTGAAGAAGGGCGGTTGTAATGCCGTCACCAACGTGTATGCGCCTTTTGATAACGATGATGTGGTGATTCGCACTTTAGAATATGCGGCTGGACTGGGTTTGACCGTGGTGTTCTATGCCGAAGAGCCGCAGATCGCCAAAGATGGTTGTGTGCATGAGGGCTTTATTGCCTCACGTCAGGGTTTGCCGAGTATTCCGGTATTGGCTGAAACCGTGGCGATTGCCAAATATCTGTTGATGATTGAAGCCACTGGCGTGCGTGCCCATTTCAGCTTGCTCTCTAGCGGCGCATCGGTTGAGCTGATCCGTGCAGCCAAAGCCAAGGGCTTATCGATTACTTGTGATGTGGCGATGCATCAACTGCATCTCACCGATCAGTTGATTGATGGTTTCAACTCTTTGGCACATGTACGTCCACCGCTACGTGCTGAGCAAGACAAAGAATTATTACGCTTGGGCGTCAAGTCCGGGGTGATTGATGCGATTTGTACCCATCATGAGCCTTTAACCGGTTCAGCCAAGTTGGCACCATTTGCAGAAACAGAGCCGGGTATTAGTGCTTTTGACAGTTATATCCCCTTGGGTGTTGCGCTAGTAGATGAAGGTTTACTGACCCCGCTTGAATTGGTCGATAAAGTGACCCTTGCTCCAGCACGTTTGGCGCAGCTCCAACAACGTTGGGAAAATGAAGCCGGTTGGGTTTTAGTTGATCCTGAGCTGAATTGGACTTTGAATAAAGACAGTATTCTGTCACACGGTAAAAACACACCGCTGATCAATCAACAGCTTAAAGGCAAAGTGCTAAAGACTTTTATTCATACAGCATAAGTCATCCAACTTAACCGATATCGCTCCATTAAACTCAGTCTTCGGACTGAGTTTTTTATTGAAGAATATTCGCTATCTGACACTGGCGGTAGCGGTAGGGCGTTGTTAATTGTTGAATTGTTTTTGCTGGCGGCGATCACAAAACATTTTTCCAATCACTTTTGATTTTAAAAATAAATCTTGCTTTTCCTGGTCAGTTTTTCCGATCGGCTCTTTGTAAGCCAG
>JASLJB010000174.1 GCA_030152605.1 Acinetobacter sp.
TACGAATCATCCCCGCTCTTAACATCAGCTGGTGTGAAATCACCTCTGCATCACTTGGGGTTTCTCTTAACGTTGAAAATAAAAAGCGACTCGCGCGCATGGAAGTTGTCCTAATCATTAACGATAAAATTGAATAAACAAAGAGTTGGGTTAAATCTCACCCAGTTCATTCTTGGCTGCGACATTATGACATGAATTTTTTAGGATAGAACCGAAGATCAAATTCTTTTCTGCATTGCAACAGATCTTGGGAATTGATTACACTGCATGCTGTACGATCCTGATCGGATCATGCAGATTTACAGCAACGCACATCCACAGACATCGCATAGAGTAGATAAAGTTATGGCACGTATCTTGGTCGTTGATGATTCACCTACAGAAATGTATCGCTTCAAAGAAATCCTGATCAAACAAGGCTATGAAGTCTTAGAAGCCAATAACGGTGCGGATGGCGTGACCTTGGCATTGGCAGAGTTGCCGGATTTGATTTTGATGGATTTGGTGATGCCGGGGGTAAATGGCTTTCAAGCCACACGTCATCTTTCGCGTGATGCCAGTACGCAGCATATTCCGATTGTGATCGTGAGCAGCAAAGGTCAGGAAACGGATCGCGAGTGGGGCATACGCCAAGGCGCCAGCGAGTATTTAACCAAGCCGATCGATGAAGCCGCATTACTAGACACCATCGCAGTACATCTGGCGAATAAGCCACAGGTTTAAGTGCCTGTTATTGCACGTTACAGCAGAACAAAATGACAGAAAGACAAACGGCCTATGCCGTGAACGACATCGGCCATTTGTGTCATATAATCAACTGATTATTGGGCTAATAACTGCACCAAGATTTGTTCGTAAATTTCAGCCAAAGGCTCAAGCTCATTGATATTGACGTGCTCGTTGACTTGATGAATGGTGGCATTTAACACCCCAAGTTCCAAGACTTGTGCACCGGTTGGCGCGATAAAACGACCATCTGAGGTACCGCCGCTGGTTGACAATTCAGCTTCAACACCGGTGACTTCACGAATCGCATGTTTGGCCGCATTCACCAACTCACCAACTGGGGTCAGGAAGGGGAGGCCGGACAGCGTCCATTTGATCGAATATTCAAGTTGATGTTGATCTAAGATATCGATCACACGTTGCTTTAAGATTTCCGCCGTGACTTCAGTGGAGTAGCGGAAGTTAAAAGTCACATCTAGGTGACCCGGGATCACATTGGTTGCGCCAGTACCGGAGTGGATATTCGAGATCTGAAATGAAGTGGCAGGGAAGTATTCATTGCCCTGATCCCACACTTCTTGACACAGTTGATCAATCGCTTTGGCCGCAGCATGAATCGGGTTATTGGCCAAGTGCGGATAGGCTACATGACCTTGTTTCCCTTGAACGGTCAGTACGCCATTGAGCGAACCACGACGACCATTTTTAATCACATCGCCAAGTTGGCTGGTACTTGAGGGTTCACCAACCAAACACCAAGTCATTTTTTCTTGACGCGCTTCGAGGGTTTCGATGACTTTTACCGTACCGTTGATCGATGGACCTTCTTCATCAGAGGTGATGAGAAAAGCAATCGAGCCTTTGTGTTGCGGATGATTTTTAACAAAACGTTCTGACGCCACCACCATCGCAGCTAAAGCAGTTTTCATGTCTGCGCTACCACGACCATAGAGTTTGCCGTCACGAATTTCAGGTTGAAAAGGATCAGAATTCCATGCATCGAGATGACCCGTCGGCACCACATCGGTATGACCTGCAAAACAAAATACCGGATCTGTTGTGCCACGACGTGCCCAAAGATTATCCACATCTTCAAAGCGCATGGATTCGATATCAAAGCCAATCTTGCTGAGGCGGTCTGCCATGATGGTTTGGCAAGTATGGTCCAGTGGGGTCACAGAGGGTTGGCGCAGCAGTTCTAAACTAAGTTCGAGGGTATCAGACTGATTCATGAATATAGGTCTATTGATCAAATAGCAGCTATCATAGAGGAAGATAAAAGCGAAAGAAAACTGAAATATAGCAAAGCAGTGAAAAGCCAGTGCAAAAACCGGGCACTAAAAAAGCCCTAATATCTAAAAATATTAGGGCTTTGAAAAAAATCGAGCAAACTTAAAGTTTATCTTGAGTTTTTTCCGCAGTTTTGGTGACTGCATTACCCGCGGAAGAAACGTCTTTCCCCACACCCTTAAAAGTATTACAACCAGTTAGAACAAAAGCCACGACTACAGAAGCTGCTAAGATTTTTTTCATCATCATCTCCAAGTTTTGATTTATTTTGATGTGGTTTTAGATTAAAAAAATAGCACTCTATTGAATACGATACTTTTAATGTGAAAGCGTTATCAAATGTATTTAAAGTCACAATAATTACACAATACTGACGCTTAGTTATATAGACTCAACTTGACGATACATATAGTAGGTGTTTTCGGTGTGGTTAAAGTAAAGTCCATTGCTGAGCCATTGTGGTTGTTGAGTGCTGAGATCAGATTCGATACACAACCATTCTGAACGATCAAGTCGAATATAATCCTCATGATAGCGATGACTCCCCCAATGCCCGAGACGTCGTGCTGGATTGATCCATGTCGGAAGCGCCTGACAGGGCAGATACAATGTCGATTCGGGATCAGGCAGGTAAAGTTGACCTTTCATGATGGCGCGACGTTGACCCATTGCATAGGGCTGAGCCTCGATAAGCACCGTATCAAACTTAAATTGCTGATGACTAAAGTGATGCAGTTTTTTATATAAAGTGTCTTCTCGGTTGAGACCATACCAGTTCGGCAGTGATAGATCTGCCTCACCCAGATAATACTTAAGCGCCACTTCCCAATGCTCTATTTGTTGCGTGGCTTGATTGAGCACGACAAAGTCCAACTCTCCTAAAGTATTCTTAGCTTCAATGATCTGTAAGCTATGCGCCAACAGTTGATAGTCATGATAGCCACGCTCTTGCAGCCAAAACCAAATCAAATATTCAAAGCGTAAACCGAGGCGGGTGCTTTTTAAGCTTGAGAAAAATTGCAGCAAGGGCTCGGGGTGCTGATCTAACTCGCGTAAGCGTGGCAGGTACTGGATATAGTGCTGTACCCAGAAATCATCTGCATGCCAGTCAAAGTGATGCCGCATGGCGGGGTCGTTCGGGGTTGAACGCAAAATATTGGGACTGGCGATGGCAAAACACAGTTGCCGAACCCACGGGTGTTTAAAGTTGAGCCAAGGCTCAAAATATCTAGACATAGAGGCAAATGCAGTCAGGATTAAAGTCAGTTTGACTTTAACGCGCAGGCGCAGAAACTACAATTTTATAAAAAGCGCTGTGGCCTATTTAAATCAAAAAAAACCACATGCCTTGCAACTTAACTTGATGCAAAAAGCAGATATACTGAGTGCAACATCTGAATTGATTTGTCATATGAGAATATTGTTTTGGCGTAGCTTGGTCATCATATTTATCATTCTTGGGTTTATTGGGGCCTTATTACCCGGCATGCCAACCACGGTATTTTTAATCCTTGCGGCTTGGGCGGCCTCTAAAGGCTGGCCACAAATGGATGCTTGGTTGTTGAACCATCCCAAATATGGTCCAACCTTAAGGGATTGGCGTGCCAACGGCACCGTACCGCGACGAGCAAAGTGGATCGCATCAGGGATGATGTTGATCAGTGGCATCATTATGTTATTTACCTCTGCGCCGATCTGGGTCAAGGTCTTTACCGATGTCACCATGTTCAGCGTTGCGGTTTGGTTGTGGACACGACCTGAGCAGCCCACTGCCGACGCAGCAGTCGATGCAGCTATAGATGTGGAACAGGAACCAGCGCAGAGAAATTAAATCGCTGTGTAAAGCAACAAAAGGCGACAAGTTATTTAAATAACAAGTCGCTAGCCGGTCGGACCATTTGCGTCATTCGCTATAAAATACCCTGAATATGCTAGATCGACGCAAGATATCCTCTGCGGGAGTCGATAAAAAACAAGGATAAATAGATAAATAATAAGCAAAAAATGCCCAAAACAAGCCAAATGATCTATTTTTTAATCACTCAACTGCAAAAAACAGCTTTCCGTGTCAAAAGCGTTTGACAGTCGGTTAAGAATCTCTATAATGCACCACACAAACGATAAAGTCGTTGGGGCGCTTAGCTCAGTTGGTAGAGCGTCTGCCTTACAAGCAGAATGTCGGCGGTTCGATCCCGTCAGCGCCCACCAAAGTCTTTATGTTGAAATGTTTTAAGTGCAGCGGTAGTTCAGTTGGTTAGAATATCGGCCTGTCACGCCGAGGGTCGCGGGTTCGAGTCCCGTCCGCTGCGCCACTTAATTTTTCAACTTACGTTTGCCACAATGTGTTTGTGTTGATGCAGCGGTAGTTCAGTTGGTTAGAATATCGGCCTGTCACGCCGAGGGTCGCGGGTTCGAGTCCCGTCCGCTGCGCCATTTAACATACATACACACTGAGGGCGCTTAGCTCAGTTGGTAGAGCGTCTGCCTTACAAGCAGAATGTCGGCGGTTCGATCCCGTCAGCGCCCACCACTTTATATTGTGACAGGTATAACGTGTTTTAATACTTTGAGAAGTATGACCTTGCAGCGGTAGTTCAGTTGGTTAGAATATCGGCCTGTCACGCCGAGGGTCGCGGGTTCGAGTCCCGTCCGCTGCGCCATTTATTTTCAGTAATGATTTTAAATGGGGATGTTGTTGAAGCAACATCAAAAAGTACGCAAGTACAGATAAAATAACCCTGTTATTTGATCAGGGCGCTTAGCTCAGTTGGTAGAGCGTCTGCCTTACAAGCAGAATGTCGGCGGTTCGATCCCGTCAGCGCCCACCAAGTTTTTTGACTTAAACAAGTGATTCGAAAGATTTACTTGAGAAAGTCGCGCAGTGCAGCGGTAGTTCAGTTGGTTAGAATATCGGCCTGTCACGCCGAGGGTCGCGGGTTCGAGTCCCGTCCGCTGCGCCATTTAATTTAAAGATGTATCCAAAAGCTTGAACGTTCTGTTCATTTTTTTGTTCTCAATTCAGTCACCCTGTGATTGCATTTGGGGCGCTTAGCTCAGTTGGTAGAGCGTCTGCCTTACAAGCAGAATGTCGGCGGTTCGATCCCGTCAGCGCCCACCATATTCTTCTGCACTTCCTTATACTTATCCCTTATAAAGCGCTTACTGCTCAGTTTAGATCTGATGACTTCAGTCCGATGGCTTTAATTTTTGCTTTACAGTCCCTTGTTTTACAGTCTTTTGTTTTTAGTACTTCAGCACTTTAAAAGATCAGTTGATTCATCATACTTATTTGTTTTGTTTGAGACTTGAACTTTCCAAGCCCTGTATTGAGCTGAAAATTTAACTTTCTAAGAAACGCGACTTTCTTTTTGCATTTAAGCATTTTAAATTTGGCTCGGTCTCAATATTCCTGCAGTAACCAACCACTCAGATAAGCAAAATACTCTCGAAGCCATGCGTTATAACGGGTGGAGAGCGGTGTGTCTGCGCTGACTGTAATAACCTGTTGATAGCCTTGTTTCTGCGCAATGGCCGCAGCACGTAAGGTATGGAAATCACTGCTGACCACCGCGATGCGGGCGTCTGGTCCGAGTTGATGTGCGGCTAAGATTGGCTGCGAGTTTTTGAGATTCAATTCGGTACTGGTACTGCGGTCTTCGATCGCGATCTGATCCACTGTAATATCAAATCGTTGAACTAAATAATCCGCCATGACCTGCGCTTCGCTTTGGGTTTCACCATAGTCGACGCCACCACTGACGATGATCAGCGCCTTGGGGTGTAAGGCCACTACTTCGGCAGCGCGATCCAAGCGCAATGCTAAGGTGGGTGAGGCTTGCCCTTGAATGATGCCGCTGCCCAGCACGATGATGGCATCGATCGGCTGTTGTGGGAGCGGCTGATCTTTATG
>JASLJB010000196.1 GCA_030152605.1 Acinetobacter sp.
TGTGAATATCAAAGAGAGTGAAGGATTTAATATGAGCCGGGATACCATCAGTATCCACTTCGTTAATGCAGCATTAACCGGTGTCAAACGTTTGGGCATGGATGTCGAAACCCTGCTCTCGCATGTCGGCATTGAAGCCGAATTACTTCGTCAAACCAAAGCACGAATTTCCCCAGAACAATACACCCGCTTTATCAAAATGTTATGGATGGTTACCCAGGATGAGCACGTCGGCTTCGATGTACAGCCGCGTCGTCTAGGCACCTTTGCCATCATGTGTCAGTTAATTATTCACGCCAAAACGCTCGGAGAAGCACTCGAACTGTCTTCGCAGTTCTACAAGTTGTTCGGCGATGAGTGGTCGGTATCGGTAGAACGTGACCAGCATGAAGCACGTCTAGTGCCCTTGATCCCAAGAACATTGGACCCTGATCATTTTATTACTGAAAGTATGCTGATGATTTGGCATGGTCTAGCCTCGTGGTTGATCGAGCGTCGTATTCCCTTAGAGCGTGTGCATTTTAATTATCCACGTCCGAATCATGCCGATGAATATGATGCCTTGTTCTTTGCGCCAGTGATGCAATTCGATACGCCGCGCACTGAAATCACCTTTGCCGCAGATTATCTGGATCTGCCGATTCGCCAAGATGAAAATACCTTAGAAGAATTCCTCAAAGCTGCACCAGCACAGCTATTGGTGAAGTTTAAAAATAATAACTCCCTGACTTCGCGTATCCGTGATGTGCTGAAGAGCCAGATCGGTGAGGAAATGCCGACCTTAAATGACGTGGCCTCAATGCTGTACCTATCACCGCAGACCTTAAGACGTCGTCTAGCCGCCGAAGGTAAAAGCTATCAAGGCGTAAAAGATGCACTGCGCCGTGATGCAGCGATTCATTTGTTGCTCAATCCTGATCTGACCCTTGAAGACGTGGCACAACAAGTCGGCTTTAGTGAAACCAGTACCTTCCACCGCGCCTTTAAGAAATGGACCGGTGTGACCCCAGGACTGTATCGTCAATTACATGGTTATCACTAAGTCGATTGGCTCGGAGGGGTTTTGATCCTGTGGAATGAGACCGGTATTGATCCAATTTAACTGAGATTAATTTAACTGAGATTAATTTAACTTAAAGTCATTCAATTTATCTTCTACCCAAGTGAGTCACTCACTTGGGTTTTTTTATATTTTTTCCCTGTGAATCCAGACTCGCTACCGCAACGCATCCCACGATGCACAAAAAACAAGCTGAATAAAGTCCCAACACATACTGGCGAAAAACGCCAATGACCGCAACGGTTCTTGTCATTGAACTCTGCGAATGATGCATTACACTCAAAATAAAGCCGGTCAACAGACATCTCTCGGAAACATTAGAAAAAGGAAGCATTATGAGCGAGGCCTATATTATCGATGCCATTCGCACCCCGCGCGGAAAAGGCAAAAAAGATGGATCACTTTACGAAGTCAAACCAATTCACTTGCTCACCACTTTACTCAATGAACTACAACAACGACATGCACTGGATACCGCACAAGTCGATGATATTGTCTTGGGCTGCGTGACCCCGATTGGCGATCAAGGCGGTGACATTGCCAAAACTGCGGCCATCGCTGCCGGCTGGCATCACGATGTCGCAGGCGTTCAGATTAATCGCTTTTGTGCCTCTGGTCTTGAAGCAGTGAATATGGGAGCGCAAAAAGTCCGTTCCGGTTGGGAAGATCTGGTCGTGGCGGGTGGCGTTGAATCCATGTCACGTATCCCGATGGGTTCCGATGGCGGTCCATGGGCACTTGACCCTGAAACCAATCTGCAATCTGGCTTTGTCCCACAAGGTATCGGCGCCGATCTAATCGCAACCTTAGGCGGCTTTAGTCGTGAAGATGTGGATGCATTTGCCGTGTCCTCGCAACACAAGGCCGCAGCCGCCCAAGCCGCGGGTTATTTTGATGCCTCGGTGATCCCGATCAAAGATAAGGCTGGGGTTACGATCTTGGATCAGGATGAATTTATTAAAGCCAACACCAGCCTTGAGGGCTTGGCCAAGCTCAACCCCAGTTTTGAGATGATGGGGCAAATGGGCTTCGATGCCGTAGCGTTACAGCACTATCCCGAAGCTGAAAAAATCAATCATGTGCATCATGCTGGCAATGCTTCAGGTATCGTCGATGGCGCGGCTCTGGTGCTATTGGCTTCTGAACAAGCGGTCAAAAACCAAGGCCTTAAAGCACGTGCCAAAGTCTTGGCCACGGCCTTGGTCGGCACTGATCCGACCATTATGTTGACTGGCCCTGCACCAGCAGCACGTAAGGCACTGAAAAAAGCCGGACTCACGGTGGAGGATATCGATCTGTTTGAAGTCAATGAAGCCTTTGCCTCGGTGGTGCTGCGCTTTATCGATGAGATGCAGATCCCCGCAGACAAAGTCAATGTCAATGGCGGTGCCATCGCCATGGGACACCCTTTGGGCGCAACTGGCGCCATGATCTTGGGCATCTTAATGGATGAGTTAGAGCGTCAAGGTAAGAAACGTGGACTGGCCACCTTGTGTGTCGGCGGTGGTATGGGCATTGCCACCATCATTGAGTTGGTAGAAGGAGTATCAGCATGAGTGCAATTCAATATGAAAAAAATGCAGATGGTATCGTGATCCTGACCTTGGACTCACCCAATCAATCTGCCAATACCATGAATGCCGACTTTCGTAACGCCTTGGCCAGCACAGTCGATCGTCTCAAAGCCGAGATCGCATCCGAAACTGTACAGCCGATCAGCGGGATCATCCTGCGCTCAGCCAAGAAAACCTTTTTTGCCGGCGGTGACTTAGATGATCTGATCCAAGTCCAAGCCGAAGATGCCACGCCATTTTTTCAAATGATTGAGAAGATGAAGGCTGAGTTTCGCTATATCGAGACCCTCGGTGTCCCCGTGGTGGCTGCCCTGAATGGCACGGCGCTCGGCGGTGGTTGGGAAATTGCCCTCGGTTGCCATTATCGTATTGCGCTGAATGATCCCAAAAGCAAGTTTGGTTTGCCCGAAGTCACATTAGGACTATTGCCCGGTGGCGGCGGCATCGTGCGGACTGTACGCTTACTCGGCCTGCAAAATGCATTTCCACTGCTGCTCGAGGGCAAACAATTTGGCGTCGCCAAAGCCCAAGCACTGGGTCTGATCCATGATACAGCCGAAAGTGTGGATGCATTGATGGACAAGGCCATTGCTTGGATCAAAGCCCATCCCAAGTCGCAACAAGTCTTTGATGTCAAAGGCTACAAAATCCCGGGTGGTGATCCGAAAACTCCTGCTGTAGCACAAATACTGGCAATTGCACCGGCCATGCTGCGTGATAAAACCAAGGGCTGTTATCCTGCACCTGAAGCGATCATGGCGGCGGCAGTTGAGGGCGCGCAAGTCGATGTTGATACTGCGCTTCGAATCGAGTCGCGTTATTTCACCTATCTCGCCAGCGGTCAAATTTCAAAAAATATGATCGGCACGTTCTGGCATGGCCTGAATGCGATCAAGTCTGGACACAGCCGTCCGCAAGGCTTTGAAAAGTGGCAGGTCAAAAAAGTCGGCATCCTCGGTGCGGGCATGATGGGCGCAGGCATTGCCTATGCCAGTGCGATTCGCGGCATTCAGGTGGTGCTCAAAGATATCTCGCTCGACGCTGCTGAAAAAGGCAAAGCCTATAGCCAAAAACTGCTCGACAAAGCGGTTTCCCAAGGACGCATGTCGGCTGAGAAACGCGATCAAATCTTGGCTTCAATCCACGCCACAGCGACGGCGGCAGATCTACAAGGCTGTGAGTTAATCATCGAAGCTGTGTATGAAAATCCAGCGTTAAAGGCCCAAGTCACCCAAGAAGCAGAAGCTTATCTGGACAATGCTGGGGTCATGGCCTCCAATACCTCGACCCTGCCGATCACCGATTTGGCCACAGCCAGTCGCGATGCCACGGCATTCATCGGTCTGCACTTTTTTAGTCCCGTCGATAAAATGCAATTGGTGGAAATCATCAAAGGCCAACACAGCTCAGATGAGACCTTAGCCAAGGCCTATGATTATGTGCAGCAAATCGGCAAGACCCCGATCGTGATCAATGACAGTCGTGGTTTCTTTACCAGTCGTGTGTTTGGTACCTTTGTGCAAGAAGGCTTACGCTTACTCGCTGAAGGCGTACATCCAGCCAAAATCGAAATGGCTGCACTCAAGGCTGGTATGCCAGTCGGACCATTGGCGATCCAAGATGAAGTTTCGCTGACCCTATCTGAGCATGTCGCCAAAGAAACCCCTGCAGCGCTACAGGCCGAGGGCAAAGATCTGCCACTCAGCAGTGCCGACGAGGTGATCGAGCGCATGATTCATCAGTTCCATCGTAAAGGCAAAGCCGCCGGTGCCGGTTTCTATGACTATCCTGAACAGGGTAAAAAGCAGCTCTGGTCGGGCTTAAGTCATTGGCACAAAGAGGTGGAGATCAGCGAACATGAGATGATTGAGCGTTTCTTGTTTGTACAAGCACTCGATACCCTACGCTGCTATGAAGAAGGTGTACTGACTTCGGTGGTCGATGCCAATGTCGGCTCGATCTTTGGCATCGGCTTTGCACCGTGGACCGGCGGCGCGATTCAATATTTAAATCAATATGGGCTACGCAAAGCCCTCGCACGTGCCCAAAGCCTTGAGGCACAGTATGGTGCGCGCTTTAAAGCCCCGCAGTTGTTGATCGAGCATGCCCAGTCTGGACAAGCCATCTGCTAATCAGCGCTGCTACACCCCTCAAGCACAAACAATCCTCAAGCCCAAACGCCCCGAGATCTCGGGCGTTTGGGCTTTTGATTTAAGAGAAACAGCAGCAGATGTATTTTTAACGCGCAGTTAAACATTAATTCGCCCTCATGCGCTTTTGGTTTAATTTTCAGCCAAAGCCTATGTTATGATGAGTGTCATTTTGCTTCTTTCACTTAGGAATCCTCGCATGACTCAAGCGATTTCACCTGAAAAAAACATCTGGGGCTGGAAAGGCGCCATTATTGCAACTGTACTGAGCGCGTTTTTCTTGGGCATCTTTTATTTGGCGATGACTAATGAGCCAGATTACATGCCGAGCAAACAGCAACAACCCACTCAGCAACATGCCTTCAAAAATGCGCCAAGCATGACGCCTGAAGCGATTGCAGAAGCACAGCAACAACAGCAACGTCGTGAAGCAGCAGCTGCGAATCATTAATCGCCTGTG
>JASLJB010000237.1 GCA_030152605.1 Acinetobacter sp.
TAAGCGACGTCTGACTGAACAGCAGCAACGCCGTATTCAGAAGCAACAACAAACACGCCAAGAAGATATTGATACTTCAGATGATTTAGAAGGTTTGGTGGTTCAACACTATGGACGCCAACTTGAAGTTCAAGCCCTGTCGATTCCTGATTCTCCACCGACTCCAGCTGCAGCCAAAGATGGCGAAGCTGCTCCTTTTTGGAAGCAGATCGAACTCGGCAGTGTCTGGCGTTGCCACACCCGAACCAACTTAGAGCTGTTGGTCACGGGTGATCGGGTCAAATGGCAAGCCGATCCCAATACCGGATTGGGGATTATCACCGCGATTCATCCGCGCCGCTCATTACTGACACGTCCCGATCGTTATCACAAGGTCAAACCTGTGGCAGCCAATATCAGCTTGATCGTGATCGTGATCGCACCCCTGCCTGAACCTGCACCGACACTGATCGACCGCTACTTGGTGGCCTGTGCCGATGCGGATATTCCTGCGCTGCTGCTGCTCAACAAAACCGACCTACTCAAGGACAATGATCCGATTTTGGATTTATTGGCCGAGTACCAAACACTGGGTTACGAGACCATGCAGTGTCATTCACTCGGTGACTTAAGTCCGTTACAGCAACGCCTCGATGGCGAAACCGTGGCTTTTGTGGGTCAGTCCGGTGTGGGGAAAAGCTCGATTATCAACAGTATCCTGCCGGATGCTGCACAGCGTACCAACATCATTTCTGAAAACTCTGCCCTCGGCCAACACACCACCACCTCGACTCGCCTGATTGGTTTTGGTGAGGATGGTGCCTTGATCGATTCTCCGGGAATTCGTGAATTTGGTTTATGGCACTTAAGTTTAGATAAAATCGATGCGGGTTTTCCTGAGATCATCAATGTCTCGGGGCATTGCCAATTTCGCAACTGCACCCACAAACATGAAAAAACCTGTGCAATCAAACAGGCAGTGACAGACGGTGAAATCCTGCCACGACGTTTGGACAGCTATTTACGCTTGATCGATGAAATTACTGAGCTGCAACAAAAAAATTAGTTTTTCATTGGCTGACCTTGAAGCAGTGATTTAGATCACCATATATATACGCTATACTCTACGCAATTTTTGATTTGGAATAAGGTGACTTGTGGAACGTTGGTTCGAATTTATGGGGAATCACCCATTTTTATTTGGTATTTTAGCCGCCCTGATCGTGCTGTTCTTTGTCTTCGAAGGACAACGTAATGGTCGTAAAATTTCACCACAATCCCTTGGAATCTTGGTGAAAGCGAAAAATGCCATGCTGATCGATCTACGTGATGGCAAAGATTTCCGTGAAGGTCATATCAGTGGCAGTCGCAATATTCCATATAGTCAAATTGCCAGTCATATCGAAGAATTAAAATCTGCTGATCGTCCGTTGGTGTTTATCTGCAACCTGGGACAAGTCGCAGGAAGTGCTTTGCAAGAAGTTGGACACACTGACAGCTATCGTCTTGATGGTGGAATCAGCAACTGGAAAGCACAAGGCTTGCCGCTGATTAAAGCGAAAAAAGCTTAAAGCAACACACATATTGGAGTCATACATGTCGACCGAAGTAAAAATCTATTCTACAAATTCATGCCCTTACTGTGTACGTGCTAAACAGTTGTTAGAACGCAAAGGTATCGCATATACCGAAATCAACTTATCGACTGAAGCGGCTGAGGTTCGTATGGAACTGATGCAGAAAACCAATCACCGCACAGTGCCTCAAATTTTTATTGGTGAAGAATTCATCGGCGGTTTTGATCAACTGTATGCCCTCGATCGTGAAGGCAAATTGGATCAATTGGTTTAATTTTTAGTATTTACACTAAGTATTTACATATAAAGGAAAGAGACAATGAGTGAAGAACAACAAGCTCAACCACAACTTGCGTTAGAGCGTATTTATACCAAAGACTTATCTTTTGAAGTTCCCGGGGCAAGCGTATTTACCAAAGAATGGCAGCCTGAGCTGAACATCAACCTGTCTTCTGCAGCTGAAAAAATTGATGACACGCATTTTGAAGTGGCATTAAAAGTTGTGGTTCAAGCCAACAATGCGGGCGAAACTGCATTTATCGTTGATGCAACCCAAGCCGGTATTTTCTTGGTAGATGGCGTTGAAGAAGATCGTCTTCCGTACATCTTGGGAGCTTATGCACCCAATATTTTGTTCCCATTTTTACGTGAAGCAGTTAATGATCTCGTAACCAAAGGCAGCTTCCCGCAATTGCTACTCACACCAATTAACTTTGATGCTGAGTTTGAAGCCAATATGCAACGTGTTCAAGAAGCTGCTGCTGAAGGCCAAGCCTAAGCCAGCAGGTCACATCATCTGATGCTGTGACAGCAGAATCTATCGAGATGTTATCTATCTCGATAGGCTGAAAAAGGACTGAATCATTTCAGTCCTTTTTTTATGGCCTGTTTTTTAAGGCGGGTTTTACGGCTGGTTTTTATTATGTGCTGCGCTGGTTTGATCTTTCAGTTTTCTTGTTTTAGCGCGACTGCGTATTCATCATCCGAAAGGTCAGATTGATCCGCGGCGTCTGCACCTTTTTTGTCGGTGGCAGTCGATGCAGCCAATGGCTTTGAGTCGTGCCGGTCATGATTAACAGACTACCTGTCGTCAAGGTCAGCTCAACCTTTTCCTGTGTTTGCTTATGCTTAAATGCAAATCGCCGTGCTGCCCCCAAACTCAGTGATGCAATCGCGGCATGTTGACGCAGTTCTCGTTCCGCATCGCTATGCCAAGCCATACCCTCCTCACCACTGTGATAAAGATTGAGCAAGCAAGAGTTGAACTGCTCACCACAAACACATTGTACCCACGCCTTGAGCTGCAACAGCTCTGGTGTCCACGGCAATGCCGTCTTGCTGCTGTTTGAATAGGTATATGAAAATGCCTGATCACCATACCATGCCACTTTACGTTTAGTGGTGATCTGACGACCAAAAATCAGCGCTTGATCGGCTTGCCACGCGATCTGATGCAGCAAAGCATTGAAATACAACTGCGCCGTCTGCGCATCCATGATCGGCCCGTAGTCATAGACCTCGCCCTCATAGGGCAATAGGTTGCGCCTTGGATCAGCGGTATTGGCCATTACATGCGGCACGGCGTTTATGCCCGTATCTATTCTGTCCCTGCCTATTCTATCCGTGTCTATTTCGACACTTGGGTCTATTTCGGCACTTGGGTTTAGGTCTTGATCTCGACCATGTGCTGTATCGAAAAGATCAGGATGTCGCATCTTGTGCCCACTGAGATTCTGCAGCATCACGCTGTACGGCTTCCCACGCCAGCATGATTTTTTTACGCTGCATTGACCAACGATAACCGCCGATCTGCCCGCTGGCTTGGATCACGCGATGGCAAGGAATCAAAAATGCCACCGGATTGTGCCCAATCGCAGTGCCGACCGCACGCGATGCAGTCGGCTGCCCGATCGACTGTGCAAGATGCCCATAACTGGACACCTGCCCCTGCGGGATATTCAGTAAGCTGTGCCAAACTTTAAGCTGAAAGGCTGTGCCTTTGAGATGCAGTTTAATCTTGGCGATCGGATCAGCCGCATGATTGAAGATCGCCAAAGCGGTCTGCTGTATCGCATCCGCTTGTTCAATCAGTGTTGCCTGTGGAAAGGCCTGTTGTAGTTGTTGGCGGGCGCTGTCTGGATCGGCCTCAAAACTCAGAAAACAAATCCCTTTTGTGGTTGAGGCCACGATCACGGCGCCGAATAAAGTCTCTGCAAACTGATAGTGAATACGCAGTCCCAAACCACCGTGCTTATATTCCGCTGGGGTCATGCCCTCGATCTGCACAAACAAATCATGTAGTCGGCTACTACTCGACAAGCCTGTTTCTATACTGCTTTGCATGACACTGAGATCCTGCTGTTTGAGCAAGGATTTGGCATATTCAAGGCTGAGATATTGCAGGAACTTTTTCGGACTGGTGCCGGCCCATTGGCTAAACACACGTTGAAAATGGTTTGGACTCATATGCACATGCGCCGCCACTTGCTGCAAACTGGGCTGCTGCTGGAAGTTGTGTTGCAAGTATTCAATCGCATCGGCGATCTGGGCATAGTGCCGTGCTGCGCGCCTCGGTTCAGTCGTCATCTTCAGCCTCTCAAAGGGGGACTTAGGACTGCTAGATTAGCAACTGTGTGAGGTATTGAACATCCGAATCTTGCGTGTTTGCAGAAGACGTTGAATTGAAGATCGCGATATTTAATCTGGGATGGCGTAATGCCCGTCAGGTAAGGACAGTATAGCTTTGAAAGTGAAGTCTATCAGACCATTCCCATCTACTACCCAATGCCCAAATCTCCCCTCTTGCGCCATATATGGCTCATCTTTGCCAAAGAGGGGAATTCCTTTGAATTCAATACCATGTTGAATTAAAAGGCGCTCCTTCCTTTGAAAAAGGAAGGTTGGGATGGATTTAAAGCAAGGGCTTCATGTTGAAATTAATTTCATAAAAAAACATGAAAATTCACTTTAAAGCCCTTAACTGACTAGCATTACTCCCAACCTCCCTTTGACAAACGGTGAGCAGCACTGCTGCGCAAGGGAGGGATTTAAAGCACGGGCTTAATTTTTTGCACGCGCGCATCATGAATGGCTTCGACCAATTGCTGGGCGATGTCTTGCTTGGAGGCTTTTTCAAGATCACGTTTTTCAAGCTGATATTTCTGTGCAAAGAATACCGTCATCGCGTTTTGATCAGAGGCAAAGCCAATGTCTGAGCGTGAGACGTCATTGCAGGCGATCATATCCAACTTTTTCGAGACCAACTTGCCGGCGGCATATTCTTCGATATTGCGCGTTTCTGCGGCAAAGCCAACCATAAATGGACGCTGCTGTTGCTGAGCAATCGTCGCAACGATATCGGGGTTTTTCACCAAAGAAACATTCAGTTCATCACCGGCTTTCTTGATCTTATGCTCTGCCACTTCTGCGACACGATAGTCCGCCACGGCAGCGGTGGCGATAAAAATATCACAGCCATGTTCAAGCTGATTCAAGCTTTCATCCAGCATTTGACGGGCTGAGGCCACATTGACGCGAGCCACACCATTTGGGGTATCCAGACTAACTGGACCAGCCAATAACGTCACTTCCGCACCCGCAGCATAACAGGCAGCGGCAATCGAAAAGCCCATTTTCCCGGTACTGTGGTTGGAAATATAACGTACAGGATCAATCGCTTCTCGCGTTGGCCCTGCCGTCACCACCACACGTTGCCCAGCAAGTAAACCAAACTTCTCGGCGATGGCGCGCTGAGCTTGATGGAAATACTGTTTGACCTGCAAGGCGATTTGCTCAGGTTCAGGCATACGCCCAAGTCCCACATCTCCACAGGCTTGTGCACCCGCATCTGGCATGAGCACATGCACACCATCTTCAACCAAGGTGTTGAGGTTGCGTTGTGTGG
This sequence comes from Acinetobacter sp., assembly GCA_030152605.1. Classification (GTDB taxonomy): domain Bacteria; phylum Pseudomonadota; class Gammaproteobacteria; order Pseudomonadales; family Moraxellaceae; genus Acinetobacter. Next base: position 5,461 of record JASLJB010000237.1, read on the forward strand.
CTTTGGCCGCCCACATCTGCTGATTCATCGCAGGTGCAAGCCAGACCGGTGCTTTGGTCGCGAGATATAAGGTGCTGAGTAGATCATCTGCCATCCCCGCAGCAAACTTGGCAATGCTGTCACAGGTCGCAGGTGCCACCAAGATCAGATCCGCCCAACGTGCCAACTCGATATGCCCCATGCCGGCTTCGGCTTCGGGATCAAGCAGTTCAGTATGAACTGGATGACCAGACAAGGCCTGAAAGGTTAATGGGGTAATAAATGCTTGCGCACCATGGGTCATGACCACACGCACGTCAAAGCCGTAATCTTTTAAACGGCGGACGAGAATGGCACTTTTATAGGCGGCGATGCCCCCTGTTACAGCAAGAATGATGTTTTTACTAGAAATCACACTGAGGTCAAAGCTCACAAGCGGGTCACCTATCTGTTGCAGTGGCGCTCACAATAGCATTAAACATTCTGAGTCCCAAGTGATTCTCTGCCAATATTTAGTCGATGGCCTAACACTGTTACCCTAAACTGCCTTGACCCTACTGCCCCAATATCACACACAAAAATACTCATTATTTTAAATACTTAGCATATGATATTACTGAGCGAGCGTTCAGATCGCTGACAAAGTTATAGCACAGTGCGCAAAGTCAGTCCCTTACAAGCTTATCCTAAGATGTGCGTTATCTTATAGACGGTCATTCTTCCCCAAGTCCTGACAACAGCTAGCCCAGACCAAGGTCTCGAACTCACCGGACACATATTGACAAGCATCCTGGAACTAGAGAAGATCATCAGCAAAAATTAATGACTCAATTCACATGATTGTTCGTGAACAAAATGACACGCTCAAAGCATTATTTTCTTGGCGTGGCACCATTCTCCCCAAGGTATTGCCACCGCTCGGTGTGGTGATGTTGATCTCGGCAATCGTGGGTGGGATTGAATACACCAATATTTATCGTTTTCCAGAACTGCCCTTGGTGGGTTTTACCCTGATCGGCGTGGTGCTGTCGATCTTTTTGGGTTTTAAAAATACTGCCTGTTATGACCGCTGGTGGGAGGCACGTAAGCTTTGGGGCATGCTGATCGCCAATGCCCGACACTTTGACCGCGACTGCCGCATCCTGCCGCAAGGTCGGCGTGAACGCATCATCCAACACGTGATCGTATTTGCCAACGTATTACGCGACCGCTTACGCCATCAAACCGCGAGTCCAGATGCCTTGATGCAAACCAGTGGCATGAGTCAGCAAGCCCTTGCGCAACTGTATAAACAACATAATGCCCCACAATACACCTTGAGCCTGATCCAATGGGAACTGATGCAGGCGCTTAAAGAAGGTGAAATTTCCGATATTATTTACACCCAAATGAATCAATATGTCTCTGAGTTAAGTTTGGTTCAGACCGGTTGTGACCGCATCGCCACCACGCCACTGCCCTTTGCCTACTCGGTCTTGCTCAATCGCACGGTGTATTTCTTTTGTGTGATGCTGCCATTTAGCTTGGGGTCATTGCTGGGTTTGGCCACACCGCTCTTGGTCGGGATCTTGGCCTATACCTTTTTGGGATTGGATGCATTGAGTAGCGAGATTGAAGAGCCGTTTGGCACGCAGAGCAATGACCTGCCCTTAGATGCCTTGGTTAGAACCATTGAGATTGAACTACTTGGCACCCTCGGCAAGCCAACACCACCACCGATTCAAGCGCAGGATAGTAATCTCCTATAACTCCTCACCCTAGCCCTCTCCTCAAAGAGGAGAAGGTTAAGGTGAGGTTTTAGCTATCTCCTCAAAGAGGAGAAGGTTAAGGAGGCCCTCTCTTAATTTAGGAGAGGGTTGGGTGAGGTTAGAAACTCTCCCACACCCCGACTTGTCCCGGTTTAACTTCAGGGATCTGGCCGAGTTTGATCCACGGCATATAGTCACCATGAAAGTCGCTACCGACTGAAACTTTCAGACCATGCTGCGCGATCATGCGATCGACCATTTGCCGAGTAGACAGCGGTTCACTGCGCGCGGGTAACTCCACCGCATCACCGCCACTCTGGGCAAAGATCTCGATCAGGAAGCGCACATTGGTGGCAGACAACCCATAACGGGTCGGATGCGCCAACACCGCGACGCCTTGACTGGCGTGTATGATCTCGATGGTTTCAGCCAGCGTGGGACCCTCAAACTTAACGTAGGCTTTTTTACCCTCTTTGAGATATTGATCAAACGCCTGTTGGGTGCGATTGACCACACCGCGTTGTTGTAGGGTTTTGGCGATATGACTGCGGGTAATCCGATCTGGATGCCCCTCGACTTGGGCCAGTACATCGGGATAAATATCCTGCCCGATACAATTTAACAATAAATCACAAATCTGTTGGGCCCGCTCAGCGCGTATTTTTTGTTGTTGGATGAGCAACGCTTGCAAGGGTGCGGGCTGCTGCATATTCAGTGCAACAATATGTAGTGTATAGCTCTTACGGGTAGATGGACGTGACCATTGACTGGAAATTTCAACCCCGGGAATCAAGCGAATCCCATGTTCATCCGCCACCACTTGAGCACGATCTAAACCATCCATCGTGTCGTGATCAGTCAATGCAAAGGTATGTATGCCCTTTTCAGCGGCTGCATGCAGCAGCATTTCTGGGCTATAGCTCCCATCGGAAATATTACTATGCGTATGTAAATCGACACCAATCATGGATTGTATTATGCTACCCCATCACTTTTCTGACTGTAATGTAGCATGAAAGCGCTGTTCGATTATCTACCGATTATTATTTTCTTCTATTTCTATAAAACCA
>JASLJB010000303.1 GCA_030152605.1 Acinetobacter sp.
CCGCCACTGCGTTGGATAAAGCCGAAGCCTTTAGTATCGTTGAACCATTTAACTACGCCTTGTTCGCGAGCTGTCATAAGTTAATCCTCTGTAATTAAGATAGAAGGACCACCCGGTGTTGCAAACAGCAGAGCAAACAAGTATTTAAAATATTTTGTAATTTCAAAGCTTGTAATCATTCTGTAAAACTATTAACAAAATCCCGGTTACATCCATAAGTAAGATGGGAGTTAAAATAATTAGTATTATCGTAAAACCCAAGTACTGCCTGAGCTTAACATGGCTTCGCCCCAAATAATAGATTTTTTTGATTAAATTTAACAAAAACGATTGTAATTTATTTACAACCTAAAACACACACGCATAATAAACATTAAAATCAACAACTTAAACCAATTCTCGGCTAATTTTAACCTTATGTCCACACAGTTCAGTTATACTATTGCATGTTTAAAACGAGCCCTCTCAAGCCCATTATGAGCCAGCCCATCGTTATAGATGCATTAGGTCAACCCTGCCCAATGCCGTTACTTATGTTAAAACGTGAACTTAAAAAAGTAGCCCCAAATCAAAATATTTTACTCAAATCTTCTGACCCACATAGTGAAATCGATATATTACGCTATTGCCAATTGAATCAAATCCCTTGTAAATTCAACAAAATTTCACAGTTTGAGTATCATTACTTCATTGAATCTTAATTATTTTCATTTAAACTTAATGCATTCAAAAGTGTATATCATTTTACATTTCTATACCCAAACTCCCTTACCAATCGCAATTAATCAATCTAAGATGAACGCATTGGTTACAATACAAAGCAATTCCCATAAGGAGAACTCATGCGCGACAGCAGCAATCAATTGATGCCCCTGTCATTATCTGCGCCTGGCGTAAATCTTGGTGCTTATATCAGCAATGTGAATCAGATCCCAATTTTAACGGCAGAGCAAGAGAAAGAACTGGCAGACCGTTATTATTATGATCAAGATTTAGATGCTGCCAAAATGCTTGTGATGTCTCATTTGCGTTTCGTAGTACATATTGCGCGTAGTTATGCGGGTTATGGCTTACCCCAAGGGGATCTGATTCAAGAAGGTAATCTTGGTCTCATGAAAGCCGTGAAACGCTTTGACCCCACCATGGGGGTTCGCCTGGTGTCCTTTGCCGTACACTGGATCAAAGCCGAAATACATGAATACGTGATTCGTAATTGGCGTATTGTCAAAATTGCAACCACCAAAGCGCAACGTAAGTTGTTCTTCAATCTACGAAGTTTAAAAAAGTCGAGCAAAAAACTGACCCTTGCTGAGGCACAGTCGATTGCTGAAGATTTAAATGTCACTGCAGAGCAAGTGATTGAAATGGAAGGTCGTCTAACTGCCTATGATGCAGCTTTTGAAGCGCAAGGCGATGACGATGATAACTCAGCACCAGTTGCACCGGCACTCTATCTCGAAGACAACCGATACGATCCCGCCCGTTTAGTTGAAAATGAAGACTACGAGCAACAAAGTAATCTGGCTTTACATGATGCGATGGATCAACTCGATGATCGTTCACGTAATATTTTACAACGTCGTTGGTTAGATGATGACAAATCAACCTTACATGAATTGGCCTCCGAATATAACGTTTCTGCTGAACGTATTCGCCAACTCGAAAAAAATGCCATGGAAAAGATTAAAGTCGCCATGTCTTCAAACTAAACTTTTACATCAACTAAAGGACATTTCGGTGTCCTTTTTTTATGAGCGCTTCACGCGATAAGCTGCTTTTATCTTTATAAGCGACAAAGATTTATGCTAATGTTAGACAAAATTTGATTGAGATAAATACAGCTTATGTGGATCGCTATTGCAGCACTCAATTTAGCATGTGCTGTCATTTTAGGTGCTTTCGGTGCGCATGGATTAAAGTCTTTCGCAGGCACTGAACAGCTCGCTTGGTGGGCAACAGCCACGGATTATTTTTTCTATCATGCACTTGGCTTATTATTGCTGGGCATACTGGCGAAAGTGATCCCACAACTCCCCATCAAACTGAGTTTTATCTGCCTACAAATAGGTATCATTTTTTTCTGTGGTTCTCTATACCTCATGGGTCTCGGTCTACCTAAAATCTTTGGCATCATCACCCCGATCGGTGGTGCGTTTATGATTTTAGGTTGGTTAGTCTTGGCTTGGAATGCATTGAAACATGCTCGTTAATCTTGCTGCCCTCTCCGTCAAACTTTCAGCGATGCCCCAAATTTGAATATGGGTTTGTAATGCAAATTTATTTAAATGGTCAACTTCAGGACACGCACTGTCAAAACTTGTTAGAACTGATTCAAATGCTTTCCCTAGAGGGAAAACGTTTTGCGGTGGAATGCAACGAAAAAATCATTTCCAAGAGTCAGTTACAACACACCCCGATTGCCAATCAAGATCGTATTGAAATAATACAAGCCGTAGGTGGCGGCTAATATGGAGCTTTGCATGGAAGACACCCCTCTCGTCATTGGTACACGTCGTTTCAATTCAAGACTTTTGGTCGGAACTGGCAAATATAAAGACCTGAACGAAACCGACTTGGCGATTCAAGCCAGTGCAGCAGAGATCGTGACTGTGGCGATTCGTCGCGTCAATATTGGTCAGCACCCTGATCAACCCAATTTACTCTCGGTCATTCCCCCTGAGAAATACACCATCCTGCCCAACACCGCTGGTTGCTTTGATGCAGACAGTGCTGTGCGCACCTGTATGCTCGCGCGCGAGCTGCTAGATGGACACAATTTAGTGAAACTCGAAGTGCTGGGTGATGAGAAAACCCTCTACCCCAACGTCACCGAGACCCTCAAAGCCGCACGTACTTTGATTGATGATGGTTTCGAAGTCATGGTCTACACCTCGGACGATCCGATTATTGCACTTGAGCTTGAAAAGATGGGCTGTGTTGCGGTGATGCCACTGGGGAGTTTGATTGGCTCCGGCTTGGGAATCTTAAATCCACATACGCTCTCCATCATCAAAGAGAACGCCAATGTGCCAATCTTGGTCGATGCTGGGGTTGGAACAGCCAGTGATGCTGCGATTGCGATGGAGCTTGGCTGTGATGGTGTCTTGATGAACACCGCGATTGCTGCGGCTCAGCATCCAATTTTGATGGCCTCTGCCATGAAAAAAGCAGTTGAGGCAGGACGCGAAGCCTATCTTGCAGGTCGTATGCCTGCAAAACGTATGGCCAATGCCAGTTCGCCGGAAACTGGTTATTTCTTTAAATAATCAAGATATAAATAGCCAACTCGCTATTTAAAAAAATCCCCCAAATAACACAAAGTGATTTGGGGGATTTTTCTTTGTTCAACTTTACAAATTTTAGTTAGGCAATTAAGCCTTCATCACGCATCGCGATTTGAACAGACTGACGTGCTGCAACTTTTTCTCTTAAGGCTAGAATACAGGCAAAGCCTGAAAGATCATGCTTGATCAGTTTCGACCAATTCGTAATCACAAATAAATAAGCATCGGCAGGACCAAAGTTATCATTCACCAAATAATCAAAATCCGAGCCAGAGAGATAGTTTTCAATATAATTTAAGACTTTATCGATCTCTGCATAGCCGCGCTGCTTTTGCTCATCATTTAAAGGGCCGGAGAAAAATACCGAATATGCATCATGCAATTCAGAGTTCAGATAACCGAGCCACTCAAGTACTTTGGCACGCCCCAAGCCTGATGGCGGAATGAGATCTTGTTTTGGATCATGTTGAGCTAAAAAAGGTAAAATCGCGACATTTTCCGTTAAAATCAAGCCCGGATTAATTTCCAGTGCAGGGACGTAGCCCTTGGCATTGATGCTGTAGTAGTCTTTGCCTTTTTCTGTTGTATGTGTCTTTAAATCAACGCGTTCCAAGTCAAAATCGACGTTAATTTCATTTAAAATAATATGAGCAGCCAGTGAGCATGCGCCCGGTGAATAATACAACTTCATGTTCGTTCCTTGTTATTGGTCTACTTAATGTTTTAATTTGCTTTACAACAACATGCAAGCACTGCACTGTATAATTTTAAAATAAACCCCAAATTTGAACATTATTAAAACAAACAGCCCGATGCATTCACATCGGGCTGTCGCTTTCAAACGCTTACTTTGATGTTCAATCGATGCTCGCGCTTAAGTGCAGTATTTCCAGTTCAAGCTGTTTTAGGCAACAACGTGTTTTTTGACCAAGATTGAGCCAACTGAATAGCCCGCACCAAAGGAACACAATACGCCATACTCGCCATCATCCACTTGATCTGCTGAACGATGCAACGCAATGATGACACCGGCAGAGGAAGTATTGGCAAATTCATCCAAGATGATCGGTACAAGGTTTGGATCTGCTTCGGCCGCGGCCTTACCCACCACCAACTTCAAGATCAGTTCATTCATACTGGCATTGGCTTGGTGTAACCAGAAACGCTTGACTTGCTCAGGCTGAATTTGGTTTTTTTCCAATTGTTTGCTAATGATTTTAGCCACCAAAGGACACACTTCTTTAAACACTTTACGGCCATCTTGACGGAATTGTTTATCGTCTTTCACCGCATCTTCGCTACGATTTAAGAAGCCAAAGTTGTTGCGGATATTGTTGGAAAACTGGGTAAACAAATGCGTATCAACAATCTCAAAACCGGTTTTAGTTTCAGTGTTTTCAATAATCGATGCCGTCGCAACATCACCAAAGATAAAGTGACAATCACGTGAACGATAGTCGGTATGACCTGAAGTAATCTCAACGTTGACCAACAACACACGGCGCGCGCCAGATTGAATCGCGTCATAGGCCTGCTTCAATCCAAAAGTCGCTGCAGAACAGGCGACATTCATATCATACGCATAACCTTGGATACCAAGTTCAGTTTGGATCTCAATCGCAACAGCAGGATAAGCACGTTGTAAGTTTGAACAAGCCAAAATCACCACATCGATATCTTCGGCCGTCACGCCGGCATTTTGCATCGCTTGTTTGGCGGCAGTCACGCCCCACTCAGCTTGAATTGAAAGCTGATCTTCATCACGCTCAGTCAAATAAGGACGTAAACGCTTAGGGTCTAAGATGCCTGATTTCTCAATCACATAACGGCTTTTCACACCTGAAGCTTTTTCAATGAATGCTGCACTGGAGCCACGTAAGGCGGTCAATTCACCTGATGCGATTTGATCTGCATGCTCATGGTTATACTGTTCCACATAAGCATTTAAACTTTCAACCAACTCTTCATTACTAATCGCCTGTTCAGGATGATACAAACCTGTACCTGTAATACGAATGCCCATGCAAAACTCCTTGCGCTAAATACATGTTGTAATATTAACTGATTCCGAGTCCATCCCCTACCTTTTTTAATCGCGTACTGGAAACCGGCATTTTGGTTTTCATCGGTTGTGAGAATAAAGAGATTCGATATTCTTCAACCATGAAATATAAAGGTGTTAATCGTGGATCATGCTTGAATTTAAACAGCTTATCCATCCATGTATCCACATCTGCGATCGCCGCCAGATCCCGATTTAAGTTATTCGGCAAGCGATCCAAACGCAATAACAAGCCTTTGAGGTAGCGTGGAAACTCCAGCCAAACCTCAGGCGTCTTGCTATAAACAAAATCTGACAGACTCATCAGATCCAATTGATCTTCGATATCATCGATACTTTTTGCAAACACATCTTGATTTAACATCAACAGTTTTTGTCTGATCTCTTGCCACTGAATATAAATTTCAGTCATGATTCTGAGTGCATCTTGACCATGACTCAGAAAAGTCTTTTTCACTTGTGTAAGTAAGCTTTCAAATTCAGCAGTATCCGTAGGCAGGTTTTGCAGCGACATCTGCAACGTCGCATAGACCAACATCTGCTCCAGTTGCGCCTTATCTCCGAGCGGCGCATAGGCCAAGGCCAACGGTTTGGAGATTTGCTTTTTCAGCTGACGGATCAAGTCCCCCATGTGCAAATGCAGCAGTCGTAACACCCCCAAGCGATGATGCGCTGTGGCTTCGGTGACATCATTAAAGCTCTGAATCACCACACCACTGGTATCATTCGCATCCAACTGACGGAATGCTTTTGCTGCAACCAAGGCTTGGTATTGCTTAATCACCACACCGGTCACTTTTTGCGACTGCTCAAACACAAATTCTTCAGGGAAGGTCTTAAACTCGCCGCTTAACTGTTTTACCGGTCGATGGGTTTCGGATCGACAACGGGCTTTAAGCTCGCTCAGATCTCGACCTTGCTCAATCACCCGCCCTTTGGCATCTACCACCTTAATCAAAGGAATCAAATAAGGTTCTATACGTTCAAGCGAAAAATCTTGTGCACTGATCTGCTCAGCTCTTAATTCAAAAGCCAAATAATCAAACAAATGTCCTTTCAGCTTAGCCTCGCTGATATTTTGCATCAGCTTGCGTGTGGTATCCGGGATCGGCACTAAATTGCGACGCTTGTCTTTACTCAAGGATTTGAGCAATGCTTCGATCAAATCCTGACGCCATCCAGGGATTCCCCAAGACCAAATCGCTTCATCCACTTGTGCCAAGGCCTGAAGTGGAATCTTAACCGTTGCGCCATCCTCATCATGACTCGGATCAAAACGATAGCTCGCCGCCAAACGCAATGCACCATTATGCAAATAATCTGGGAACTGCCCGGTGGTCGGACGATCATTCATCCAAAGTGCGTCATCTTCCACATACAGATAACGCGGTTGCTCCGCCTCAATCGTGGCGCGCCAATCCTCAAAGCTACGCCGACTGGCAATATCGCTCGGGACTTTAGCAGCATAAAACTGATAAATCGTTTCTTCATCCACCACCAAGTCACGGCGGCGAAGTTTGTCTTCAACCCGCTCAACTTCATCAAGCTTTAACAAGTTATGCTTTAAAAATGGTGGGGTTAAGCCCAGATGCCCCGTGGTGAGCGCATCTCTTAAAAAGATTTCATGTGCCGCAGGTTGATCTACTTTTTCATAGTTCATCAAACGTTTCGGCTCAATGATCAAACCAAACAAGGAGATCTGATCATAGGCATTCACCACCCCATTACGTTTCGACCAATGTGGCTCAAAGTAATGGTGTTTCAACAAGTCTGGGGCCGCGAGTAAGATCCATTCAGGTTCGATCTTGGCCAGCGTTCGTAAATAGACTTGCGAAGTTTCCACCATCTCAAACGCCATCACCCAAGAACTTTGCGCCTTATGCAAAGTCGAGGCTGGGAAAATCCGTGCTTTTTGTTGTCGCACTGCCATATAGACATTTTTCTCATCGGTCTTATTGGCAATAAAAGACAACAAACCGGTGAGTAAAGCCCGATGCAGGTTTTCATAATTGGCGGGACGGTCATTAAAAGATAGTTTTAAACTACGTGCCAAATCCACAAATTGTTCATGGGTCTTCTGCCACTCACGCAAACGCAACCAGCTCAAGAAATGATGACGTGCAAACTGACGTCGTTTATTTTCAGTCTGTACTTCACTATTGTTATGAAGGGTTTGCCATAGCGTGGTATAAAATAAAAAGTCTGAATCGGCTTGCTTAAACAAGGCATGTTTTTGATCCGCCTGCGCTTGTTTATCTGCAGGGCGTTCACGTGGATCTTGCACTGCTAGAGCCGCCACGATGATCAAGACTTCATTCAGTACGCCAAAGTGCGATCCGGCCATGATCATTCGCGATAAGCGTGGATCAATCGGCATACGCGCCATGATCTTACCGATCGTGGTCAGCTCATGTTTCTTTTCCGCATAAGCACCCAATTCAATCAGCAACTTACGCCCATCATTCACCAGACGATGATCCGGTGGCTCAATGAAATCAAAGCCCTCCACTTCACCTAAGCCCAAACTCTGCATCTGTAAAATCACAGAAGCCAAATTGGTACGCTTGATCTCAGGTTCAGTAAACTCAGGGCGACTCATAAAGTCTTCTTCGCTATATAAGCGAATACACACCCCAGGTGCGATACGTCCACAACGCCCTTTACGCTGATTGGCTGCCGCTTGCGACACTGCCTCAATCGGTAATCGTTGTACACGTGAACGGTAGTTATAACGTGAAAGACGCGCAAAACCACTGTCGATCACATAACGAATATTGGGTACGGTCAGTGCTGTTTCCGCCACGTTGGTGGCGATAATGATTCGGCGACCACCACCAGAGGGATTAAAAATCTTTTGCTGCTCTGACAATGCTAAACGTGCATACAGCGGCAAAATCTGGGTATGGCGTGGCCCAAATTTTTGCAATGTTTCTTGCAACTCACGGATCTCTTGCTCTGTACTCGAAAAGATCAGAATATCCGCATGTTCAGGATGACCTTTGGCTTCAGCATCTTTAAAACATTCTTCAACTGCTTGAACCACGGCACGCGGCAAGTTTTCTTCAAACTCATCAAAGGCATCATCATCACTACCAACCACACCCATCTCTGAGATCGGACGATAACGTACTTCCACAGGAAAGCTTCGCCCTTCAACCTCAAAGATCGGTGCGTTGTTGAAGTACTGACTAAAGCGATTTACATCCAAGGTTGCCGATGTAACAATCACTTTTAAATCAGGGCGTTTAGGCAATAACTGTTTCAGATAGCCCATGATGAAGTCGATATTGAGCGAACGCTCATGCGCTTCATCAATGATGATGGTGTCGTATTTATTTAAAAAACGGTCATGACTGAGTTCAGCCAGCAAGATACCATCGGTCATTAACCGCACGATTGAGTCTTGTGAGCCCTGCTCATTAAAGCGGACTTTAAAACCGATCGACTCGCCGAGTTTCTCACCCACTTCTTCTGCGATCCGTTGTGATACGGTACGTGCAGCCAAGCGTCGCGGTTGGGTATGACCGATCATGCCTGTGAGACCACGACCGGCCAACATGGCGATTTGCGGTAATTGTGTGGTTTTCCCCGATCCAGTTTCACCGGCAACGATCACCACTTGATTTTGCTGAATCGCGGCGATTAATTTATCTTTATATTGTGTGACCGGTAGGTCTTGATTGAGGCGAATCCGCGGCAGACGCGCAAGACGTTGCCGAACTTTTTGATTGGATTTCTCAAACAGTTCTTGGTAGGCGTTGTTCTGAGTTTGCTTGCCTTGCGTTTGCTGGCTTGGCGACTGTTGGCTCTGAGACTGCTGATCTGGCGCCTGCTTGGTTTTAGCAGCTTTGGTTTTGGGCTGTTGAGGATTGGACTTGGCGTTGCGAAGTCGATTTAAACGATGACGGTCACGAACCATGACGAATTGATCGACATTTAAATCACTATGCACAGAGAATTTATCCAAAATAACAAAATTGAACTGCGTATTTTACCCTGTAAACTCCAGTAACGATAGTCACCTGCTACGGCATCACAGCAATGCAAGCCTGAAGACAAAACAAAAGCCCTGCATGGTGCAGGGCTTTAGGTTCAACTGTGTTGTTTTAGGATGCAACTCAAGCACTCAAGCCCAAGTCGCAAGCAACAACTTACAAGCTGTAGTACATATCAAATTCAACTGGATGCGTCGTCGTATTTAAACGACGTACATCTTCAGTTTTCAGTTCGATATAGGCATCCAACATATCTTTGGTGAATACACCACCTTTCAGCAAGAAGTCATGATCTTCTTTCAATGCATCAAGCGCCATTTCTAGGCTATGTGCAACGGTTGGGATTTTCGCTTCTTCTTCTGGCGGAAGGTCATACAGGTTCTTATCTGCAGCATCACCAGGATGGAGTTTGTTTTGAATACCATCAAGACCCGCCATCAACAATGCAGCAAATGCCAAGTATGGGTTTGCACATGGATCTGGGAAACGGACTTCAACACGTTTGCCTTTCGGGCTAGACACGAATGGAATACGGATTGACGCTGAACGGTTACGTGCAGAATAAGCCAACATGATTGGTGCTTCATAATGAGGCACTAAACGTTTGTATGAGTTGGTCGCTGGGTTGGTGATCGCATTCAGTGCGCGAGCATGTTTGATCACACCACCGATGAAATACAAGGCCATTTCAGAAAGACCTGCATATTCATCACCTGCGAACAAGTTTTTGCCGTCTTTTGCAATCGACATATGCACGTGCATACCAGAACCGTTATCACCGACCATTGGTTTAGGCATAAAGGTTGCTGTTTTTGCATATTGGTGTGCAACGTTCCAAACTGCATATTTGAATTGTTGAACTTCATCAGCTTTACGAACCAGTGTATTAAAGCTCACACCGATTTCAAGTTGGCAAGATGCCACTTCGTGATGGTGCACTTCGACACGACCAGGTCCCATGATTTCTTCAATTTTGGCACACATTTCTGCACGCATATCTTGTGAAGAATCAACAGGTGGTACTGGAAAGTAACCGCCTTTAACACGTGGACGGTGACCTGAGTTACCCGCTTCAAAGTCTTTACCTGTAGACCAAGCCGCTTCTTCCGCAACCAATGTATGACGTGCGCCAGACATATCGATGTCCCACTTTACTTCGTCAAATACAAAGAATTCTGGTTCTGGACCAAAAAATGCGGTATCACCGATACCTGTTGACTTAAGGTATTCTTCAGCACGGCGTGCAATTGAACGTGGATCACGTTGATAGCCTTGGCCTGTCGACGGTTCGATCACATCACAGGTCACGACAATCGTTGCTTCTGCGAAGAACGGGTCAATAAAACAGGTCTCAGCGTCTGGACGTAAGATCATGTCAGAGGCTTCGATGCCTTTCCAACCTGCGATAGAAGAACCATCGAACATTTTACCGTCTTCGAAAGTATCTTCATCGATAGAATCAGCAGGATAAGTTACATGCTGTTCTTTTCCTTTGGTATCAGTAAAGCGAAAATCGACCCATTTTGCGCCACTTTCTTGTATGAGTTGAAGGACCTTGTTCGCCATGCTCATTTTGCTCCAGTGAATTTTTGCTTGCACTCATCAAGTGCGTTTGTGTTGTTGATCGTTA
>JASLJB010000307.1 GCA_030152605.1 Acinetobacter sp.
AGAACCACTACAAGCAAAAGTACAAATACATGATGCGCTTGATGTTGATGTGACAGGTAAGGTCAATGCGGTGATTCCGATTCATGAGAAGCTCAACATTCCTGTGGCGCAAACACTGTCCCCGCATGTTTATTTTGATAACCAAGTCCCGATTAAAACCATGATCCCGGTCAAAGAAGTACTTAAGGTCGATCAGCAAATGCCGATCGATACACGGGTACAGATTCGAGTCTTGGGTAAGGACATTAGCTTGCCGCTAAAAGGTACGATTCCGATCCAGATGGATGTGCCGATTGATTTGCAAGTCCCCCTTGAGCAAAAAGTGCATCTAAAGTTTGATGTACCGGTGAAAGTTGTTTTAAAAGAGAATCTTAATATTCCGCTAGATGCGACCCTAAAGACCCAGATTCCAATTCAAGGCCGTTTAAACGTGCCGATTAAAACAGCACTTGATGCGACGGTCGATGTGAAAAACACCTTGCCAGTGAAGATTCAAAAAGGGGAACTTAAGATTCCACTGAATAGTCTGACTTTGGCTCGAGAGGCTGAAGATACAGCCGCCGTGGCCACGCCCCAGTCCACAGCAGCACCGACAGCAGAAGCGGCTAAATCTCAGCAGGTGCCATAATGATTTTTAAATCAGTGCGGAATATCCTGTTGAGTTTCATTCTGTTGGTGACTTTGATCGCAGTATTGTTTTGGCTTTATCTCAATGTGCAAGTCTCGATGCAAGTCTCTGCACAGCAGGCCAATATCCAACTTTCAGATTCCTTGCCGACCCGGATTCATGTGGGGAATTATTTAGAAGCGCATGCGAAGGGTCAGTTAGATACCGTGATTGATATCGATAAAACCTTGACTTTGCCACTTCAGGGTAAGTATTTGGCCAATTTAAAGTTTGCCGTTGAAACACCGATCACGGTGGATATTGACTATCAAACCAGTATTAAGATCAACACGGTCATGCCACTAGAAACCACAACGGACTTGGTCTACCAAAAAAAATACTTACCTCAATTTCCACTGAAGCTGGATATTCCGATCCAATTAGAGGTGCCTTTTCATTTAAAGCGTAGCTATTTGATTCCGGTGCAGATCGTATTTGATGATCAGATCTATTTTGATTTTGATGAGACCATTGATCTTCCGATTCATCATCGCTTTAAGCCGGTATTGAACTTAAATGACCCGATCACCATGCATAAAGTTTCCTCTTTCGATGCCACCATGTATAACAAAGAACGCGATACGATTGCGGATCTGTATATGAACTTGAATCTACCTCTAAAAAATGTCCATCCTTAGCGATGGACATTTTGAATGCAGATCTTAATTTTTTTGCACTATCTGCTTTACGCGATCCGCAATTGATTGGGTCGGATGCCCGAGCAGTTGTTCTAAGTCTTGACGCGCCGAATACATCGCGCCATTCACTGTTTGAACATCGGCATCCACGATGACATCCACCAGTCCAGCAGGCAAACCTGCTTGGGTCAGTGCCTGTTGATAGTCAGTAGGACTGAGGTTTTGATAACGCACCTCAGTGCCAGAGGCGCTGCCGATTGCTTGTGCCAGTTCAGATAGTGAAAAACTTTGACTGGCTGCCAGCTCATAAACTTTGTCCTCATGTCCGCTGCTTGCCATGACCCGTGCTGCAGCTTGGGCATACTCTGCACGTGACGCTGCACTTATTCTGCCATCTTGGGCACTGCCATACAGCACACCTTGGGCAATAACATGCTCGATGCTGGCTAAATAGTTTTCGCTATACCAATTGTTGCGTAAAAAAGTATATTTCAGGCCGCTGTCACGAATCAATTGTTCAGTTTCACGATGTTCTTGCGCCAGCCCAAGTGGACTGTCACTGGTATTGAGTAGACTTGTATAGGCGATATAGGGAACACCGGCTTCGATTGCAGCTTGAATCACCGCCTGATGTTGTGGGGTGCGGCGACCGACCTCATTGGCAGAGATCAGGAGTAATTTATCAACCCCGTCTAACGCCGGCGCCAGCATATCCGCTTGATCATAGTCAAAATGACGTAATTGAATACCCAGTGATGTAAGTGCCGTGGCTTTATCTTTGTTGCGCACTAAGGCCACAATATCTTGAGCTTGAATACCGGAGCTTTGAGCACCTTGAAGTAGAGCCTGAATGACTAAAGTACCGAGTTGGCCTGTGGCGCCTGTAATTGCGATTTTCATGATTTCACCTTGTTGTATTGGTTGTTTTATTAACGAAGTGATAAGATCATAAAACTAAAACTTTCTTATTGTAAGTACGTACCTTAAAGTAAGTATGGTTTTAAATAAAATACATGTGCAGATGCGGAGAAGAGTCATGAGCAATTATGCAAGCAGTAGCGTGGTCGGGCAGGTCTTATCCAATGACTGTCCATCGCGGGAGATACTTGAGCACCTCACCAATAAGTGGTCGGTTTTGGTGTTGCGTTGCCTCACGGATGGGGTACAACGCTTTAATCAGTTGCGAAAACGCATCGAGGGCGTCAGTGAAAAAATGTTAGCCCAAACCCTCAAGTTGCTTGAGCGGGATGGCTTTATTTTGCGTACGGTTTATGCAGAAGTGCCACCCAAAGTGGAGTATCAGCTGACGTTACTTGGGGCGCAGGTGGCTGAAAGACTCAATCATTTGATTGCTTGGATCGAGCGTAATTTGCCCGAGATCTTGGCGAATAAAAAATAACAACCTAGCTATGATCGTTAGGTTGGCCGTCGCAAGGCGTTGTTGAATTATTTTTTAAATTTTCGAATCGGATTGCCGCGTTCGATTTGTGCATGCTCAAGATGTAGCGCGTGCTTCTGATCGGCTAGATTTTGTTGCTGCAATTGTTCAAGTTTTAAGGCGATTAACTCACGTGCACGACGCTTGTTGGCATGTTGACTACGTTCGCTCATGACTTTGACGCTAATCCCAGATGCGACATGTGTGGCATGTACCGCGGAGTCTGTGCTGTTGACATGTTGACCGCCACTGCCAGAAGCACGGCAAGCTTGATAGCTGATACTGTCATCTTGGGGAAGTTGTGTTGGCATGCCGAAGGTCGTGATACCGACAAACCAGTTTTTTCGACGATGTTGTGGACGCATTGGACTTTGAAAAGTCCATTGAATAC
>JASLJB010000311.1 GCA_030152605.1 Acinetobacter sp.
ATAGCGATGAAACCACTGCGCAAACCACAGTGCAAAAAATGCCACCGTCATCGACAGTAAAATCAAACGTTGCAAAGCCATGTCGCCATCTGCTTGTTGCATCAAACTATACATCGCCAATGGCAGGGTTCGGGTTTCTCCCGCGACATTGCCCACAAAGGTAATCGTGGCACCAAACTCGCCCAAACTGCGGCAGAAGCATAAGATCGCCCCGATCAAGATACCGCTGCTGGCCAAGGGTAAAGTTACCGAAAAGAAGGTGCCGAGTGAGGATGCACCCAAAGTTTTGGCGGCGATTTCCAAACGTTGATCCACCAACTCAATCGCCAAACGAATCGACTGCACCAAGAGCGGAAACCCCATCACGGCGGAGGCCAACACCGCCCCTTTCCAGTTAAAGGAAAAGTCTAAGCCTAAGGGGGCTAAATACTGACCGAGGATGCCGCGATTGCCAAACACTTGTAGCAATAAATAGCCCGGCACCACCGGTGGCAACACCAAGGGCAAAAAGATCAGGGTTTCAAATAAGGACTTGCCCCAAAACTCTTTGCGCGCCAAGACCCATCCGACGACCAAGGCCGGAATAATACTAAACAACAAACAGAATGCTGCCACTTTACAGGACAGGATCAGGACCTCAAGTTCCTCTGGGGACAGGCTAAACATCAGTGCTTATCCAAGACTTAACGTGCAGACAGCACAGTAAAACCATACTTTTTAAATACCGCTTTGGCCGGTGCAGCTTGTAAGAACTGATAGAACTGCACTGATTTTTTGTCTTTTTTGATCAAGCCCATTGGGTAAATAATCGGTGGATGGCTATTGGCTGGGAATACCCCCGCGATCACCACATTTTTATTAATCGCGGCATCAGTGGCATACACGATCCCGGCTTGGCATTCTCCACGCGCGACAAAGTTCAGTGCAGAACGTACATCTTCGGTTTCGACTAAACGTGGCTGAACCTTGTCCCACCAGCCCAAGGTGGTGAGTGACTGCTTGGCATATTTACCCACTGGGACGCTTTGGGTGTTGCCAGTACAGAGTTTGCCTTTGAGCACCGTGTTGGGATCAAAGTTCTTTTCCATTTTAATCTTGATCGGCTGTGACTTCGGTGTAATCAACACTAAGCTATTGCCCAATAAATTGACCCGATCTTGCGGCTGAAGCATTTTTTTATTTTGCAAATAATTCATCCACTGCTCATCCGCAGAGATAAATACATTCGCGGGTGCACCGGCCTCAATTTGCTTGGCCAAAGTCGAAGATCCAGCATAAGAGGTTTTGACATCAATCTTGTATTGCTGCTGATAGAGCTTGCTCAAGTCATTCATGGCATCGGTCAAACTGGCCGCCGCATACACCGTGATCGACTCTTTGGCCTGTGCCTGCACGCCCCATCCCAACCCCATGCTCATCAGCAGGCTTGATGTAATAACAGAAGTTTTTAGACCCCGTGTCTTTGCGAATGTGTTTTTAAAGCGGATTTTATTATCGATTGTTGCTGCCATTGATCTTTCCTTTTTATCTGCTTTCATAGGTTATCGGTGTCACTCAAGATTAATATAAACCTTAAATATCAGTATATAAAACAAAACCGTCACCACGGCAGAAACTGGCCAAGCTTAAACCCGCCTGTTTCGCCATGCCCACCGCCATACTGGTCGGTGCAGAAATACACGCCAATAAGGCGATATTTAGTTGGGCACACTTACGGATCAGTTCATAACTGGCGCGGCTGGTCATGACCACAAAGCCTTGACTGACATCACATTGACGTTGCGCGATATCGCCAAGCAGTTTATCCAGCGCATTGTGACGACCCACGTCTTCAAATACGGCATCGATTTGACCGTCAACCACCCATGCAGCTGCATGTGCGCCACCTGTAACTTGGGTGATCGTCTGTTTGGCTTTCAATTCAGCGATGGCCTGTGGAATCTGTGCAAACCAAGCCTGCTGTACAGGCGTGCTGATTTTGGGCAGATCAAAATGCAATTGCTGTAGGCTTTCAATCCCACATAGGCCACAGCCGGTGCGCCCCACCATCATGCGACGATGTTGTTTCAGCGCCATAAAAGCGCGTGAGGAAATTTCCATTTCCACCACGATCCCGGCATCACTGTGAATCACATCGAGTGAATATAACTCTTTCAGATCTTGAATCAGCCCTTCTGACAGGCTAAAACCTTGGGCGAATACCTCGATATCAGCTGGGGTGGCCATCATCACCGCATGTGAGATCCCGTTATACACCAACGCAATCGGATATTCCTGAACGATAAAATCCTGTTGCTCAACAAAGTGTTGATCGCGATAACGGTGAATGGTCGCGGCTTCATAACCGAGGGCTTGAGACATTGCGCTGAACTCCTACATTTCCAAATTCATCTGCATGGACATTTAATCTGCTTAGACGTTTAATCTGCATGGACTATTGATACGACAATGGCGCTACGATGAGCGCCATTGAATCTAAGCGAGCAGTACACAGCATTCGAGCGACTCGCTTCGGTGACGATTAACCCACTTTCGAGATGATTTTATCTGCGTCTTCTGGATCTACTTCAGTCGCCAAATTAAAATGCTCAGGGGCAACACCCGGATGCAAAATCACAGGCACACTTTTAGAGGCTGGGATTTTGGCAAATTTGTCATGACTGCTGAGTGCCACCAATGGATTGGTTTCAGGATAGTAAGCCGCCAAGCTGCCTTGTGGAATGTTGTACGGCACGATCCGGAAACTTTCAACCACACGTTTCACCCCATCAGAGTAAATACTTTCGATATTCACCCATTGATCGGCTTCAAAACCGGCTGCTTTGATATCCGCTTCGTTCATAAACAACACACGGCGCTGACCAAATACACCACGATAACGATCGTCCAAACCATAAATCGTGGTGTTGTACTGATCGTGCGAACGTGTGGTCATCAAGGTATAGACCTTGGCACCAGTGAACGCAGCCGCGTATTTATTTTCAATATCGGCATACACTTCAGCCAACGGTGTGGTCATAAACTGCGCTTTACCTGCAGGAGTATTCCAGACTTGTTTGTTGGCAGGATGTTCCAAGTGGAAACCACCCGGCTGATAGACACGCGCATTGAAGTCATGGAACTCTTCAAATACTTCAGAGATCGAATCACGGATACGGTCATAGCTCTCGATATACCAGCCCCATTTGATCTGACTTTCAGGCAAGGTCGCTGCTGCAATACGCGCCACGATATCTGGTTCAGACAACAGATCAGTCGAGATCGGCTCATTCGGACCCGAAGACAAATGCACATTACTCATTGAATCCTCAACCGTGATCGCTTGTGGACCATGCAACTGGTTGTCAATCTCGGTACGACCCAAACATGGCAAGATCAAGGCATCTTTACCTGTGACCAAGTGACTGCGATTGAGCTTGGTGGCGATCTGAACCGTCAAGTCGCATTTACGTAGACCACGATGGGTTAATGGGGTATCTGGAGTGGCTTGAGCAAAGTTACCGCCCAGTGCGATAAAGACTTTGACTTGATTTGTATCCATGGCTGAAATGGTATCCACCACACCGAAACCATGTTTACGGGGTGATTTAATTCCAAACACGCGATCAATACTGTCAAGCAACTTGGTACTTGGGACTTCGTTAATGCCCATGGTCCGGTCACCTTGCACGTTACTATGACCACGGATCGGTGCAAGACCTGCCCCCGGACGTCCGACATGACCACGTGCCAACATCAAATTGGCCAACATGTGCACATTGGCGGTGCCGTGACGATGTTGGGTAATGCCCATGCCCCAACAGAAAATCGGCGCTTTGGCATCGAGGTACATTTTCGATAAGGCTTCTAAATGTTCAGCTGAAAGCCCCGTATGTTGATGAATCTCAGCCCACGGTGTACGTGCAACTTCAGCCATCAGCACATCAAAGTTAACGGTATTGGCTGCGATGTATTCGCGGTCAAATACACTTGGCTTGCCGGCTGCAAGTGCTTGCTCATCCCACTGTTGTAGGTGTTTCAGCATCCCGAATAGGATCGCATAGTCCCCACCGACCTGCGGTTGAAAATAATAACGACTGATCGGGGTACTGCCGTTGGTCATCATTTCAACGGGGGCTTGTGGATCTTGGAAACGTTCTAAGCCACGTTCTTTGAGTGGATTGATCGCCACGATATTGCCGCCACGACGTGAAACTTCACGTAATGTACCCAGCATACGCGGATGGTTGGTGCCAGGATTGTGACCAAAACTAAACACCGCATCTGCAAGATCAAAGTCTTCTAAAGTGACGGTGCCTTTACCGAGACCGATGGCATCTAACAAGCCGACACTGGTGGTCTCATGGCACATGTTGGAACAGTCTGGGAAATTGTTGGTGCCGAACTCACGTACAAACAGCTGATACAAAAATGCCGCTTCGTTACTGGCGCGACCTGAGGTATAAAATGCCGCTTGATCTGGATGATCGAGTGCTTGTAAATGTTTGGCAATCAGTTGAAAGGCGTCATCCCATGAAATGGGCTCGTATTTGTCTGTGGTCGCGTTATAACGGACTGGATCAGTCAAACGACCCAGATCTTCAAGATAAAAATCACTTTGTTCAGACAACCAACTCACGGTATGGCTTGCAAAAAATTCAGGTCGAACACGTTTTGAGGTGGCTTCAAAGGCCACGGCTTTGGCGCCATTTTCACAGAAGTTAAAAGCATGGGCATTTTTCTTTTCTGGCCACGCACAACCTGGACAGTCAAAGCCCGTCGGTTGGTTGATGTTGAGCAGTGTAATTGCGCCTTTTTTAAGCACTTCTTGACGTTTTAAATTTCGAGCAACGCTGAGCAGCGCACCCCATCCGCCTGCGGGTTGGTCATAAGCTTCAATCTTTGCGAATTTTTGATCATCTTGGCGAGCGCCATTGTCTTCAGTATTAGCCATATCACTGCCCTCTTGCCTGTGGTGTCTGTCAGCCCCAATACGGGTGTATTACGAAACTCGGTAGAGCGAAAAATGACAATGTCACGACTGCAAGCTTTCCATCACATATCCATAGTAAAACCTTGATATTGATGCAGATAGCTGAGGCTTAGATCAGTCGCCGATGCGATCAAACAACGTACATAAAATCGATTTCTCACCCTGACAAACTTAAATAAACTGTAATTAATATGATGTTTTTCACGACATAATTCAATCGTTGCGAAATTCACTGTTTAAAATAAAAGCAAACGCCACTTTTAACCATTTGTTCAATAATTAGGCTTGATTTCAAAACATTTCCACGATTTTTAAATTTTTCTATTCGACTTTAGACTTATATTTTAACTTTTGTTCAAAAAATTCAAAATCTTAGCGAAAACTAGTCTTTTTTGCGCGATTTTGGCATGACCTTGTAACTGAGAAACATCGTCCTCATCTTTTATTGGACAATTCTTAGTTTTGAGCTTTTGTTATTGAAATTACAGTAAATGTATTGTGATCAAGACAAGATTTTCTTCACAATTCAAGCATGCATAAGTGCTTGACTCAGCGATCTATCAAGGTGGAATTACCGATGAATGACATTATCAAATCAACATCTCATTCTGCTGTGATGATGTCGCCTGACTTACTTTCTGAGCCTCAATCACTCATTGATCAATTTGGGCGTCACAAACATAAACTGCGGATCTCCCTCACAGATCGTTGTAATTTCCGCTGTTCCTACTGTATGCCGGATCAGCCCGAGTGGTTGGCAAAAAAAGAGATCTTAAGTTTCGAGGAACTGCTGTGTTTTTGTAAGCTCATGGTCAGTCTCGGGATTACCCAAATTCGCTTGACCGGCGGTGAGCCACTGATGCGTCAGGGCGTGGTTGGTTTTATTCAAGATCTCAATCAACTCAGGGCTTTGGGCTTAAAACGCATTTCGATGACCAGCAATGCGTACTATCTTGCAAAGCATGCTTTGGCATTGAAACAGGCTGGCTTAGACGATCTCAATATCAGCCTTGACAGTATCCGCCCCGAGACCTTTTTGGCGATGACCAAAAAACCATTACAGCCGGTGCTAGATGGGATCAACGCCGCGCAGCAAGTCGGTCTGCCATTGAAACTCAATTGCGTCCTGGTGGCCGGTCAAAATGATCAAGAAATTTTAGAGCTGACCCAATGGGCTTATCAGCACAAGATAGAATTGCGTTTTATCGAATACATGCCACTGGATCAACCCGATCACTGGCAGCGCGAAAAAGTGGTGATTGAAGATCAGATCATTGCGACGCTACAGCCGCATTTTCAGATCCAACAGCAACAACGTGACAATGATCCAGCCACCATCTATCTGCTGAATCAGCATTATCCGTTGGGAGTCATTTCCACCATTAGCAAACCGTTTTGCCAAAGCTGTGACCGGCTACGCATCACCGCCACCGGTGAGCTATTTACCTGTTTGTTTGCCAATCGCGGTACAGCATTACGTCCCTTGTTGCAGCAAATCATCGCAGATGAACAAGCCGCAGCATCCACAGACACAGACACAGATATCGTGGCAGATACTCCAGCGATCCCAAACACCGAGGCAAGCACGGGCAAAGCGGCAACCGCACACGCCCTCACTGCGATCGAAAGCATTGATCGCGCTGTGCTAAAAGCTCGTATCTTAGATGCGGTGTGGCACAAAAAGGCCGGTTATATTGCACAGCAACAGGCACCGAGCCGCAGAATCAGTATGCATGGCATCGGTGGCTAGGCCGCGCACAAACCACAGCAACACAACTGTAGATATTTAATCCATGACGATGCGGTTAAGGCTTTACTCTCCCTGAAACTAAATACATGATTGCATCAACAACACAATTTTAAACTTCGGAATACTTTATGAAAAATGTTGGTATGAAGCCAGAAAGTTATCGCGTGGCGACCGCTTCTGCTGAACTGCTTGC
>JASLJB010000318.1 GCA_030152605.1 Acinetobacter sp.
GCAAGACAGCACACGAGGCAGCCCATGAAGCTTTACTTTCAGTCTGTACTCAAAACATTTCAAGATATCGCTAAAGATAGTTCAATCCTGACCACCATGGTGCTGTCGGTATTCTTCTATAGTTTCTTCTATCCCACCGCATATCAGGCGGAACAAGCCAACCAGTTGCCGGTGGTGATCGTCGATGAAGAACAAAGTGTCATGAGCTCAAGAATCATTGATGCGGTCAGCAAAAGCCCCAATGTGCAGGTCAAAGCCATCACCGGCAATTTCACCGAAGCGGAGATGATGATCAAGCAACAAAAAGCCGATGGGATTTTGCTGCTGCCGTTTAACCTGTCCAATAGCCTGTCACGTGGTGAAGAAGGCGGCATCGGTCTGTATCTCAGTGCGGCTTACTTCCTCAAAACCAAAGAAATTGGTATGGGACTGGCTTTCTCAGTAGAAGATGCGATCAGCAATGAATTAGAACGCTTTAGCAAGCTGACGCATTTCTCACCACCACTGTCGATCCATAAAGTACCGTTATATAACGTCATGTCTGGCTATGGCAGCTATATCTTTCCTGCGATCGCACCGTTGATCATTCACCAAACCATTGTCTTGGGTTTGGGTATGCTGATCGGCGGCTATCGTGAACGCTATTGGCGTCCACGCGCAGCCGAGTTTTGGGGCTTATTTAGTGCAGTCTTGCTGATTGGCTGTTTGGGATGCTTTTATTTGTTTGGCTTTACTTTTTGGCTGAATGATTACCCACATGGTGGTAACTTCTGGGGCATGCTGTTGGCTGTGCCGATCTTTATCAGTTGTGTGATTGGTTTGGGCTTGGTGATCGCCTCCTATCTGGATATGCCAGAACGTGCCGGTCACTTGATCGTGTTTAGTTCGATCCCGATCTTCTTGCTCTCAGGTACGGCATGGCCACATTCAGCCATGCCGCAGTCGTTACAGTGGTTGGGCAATGTGCTGCCCTCCACCCAAGGCATTCAGATGTTTTTACAGCTTAATCAGATGGGTGTACCGACCTCGATCGTGGTACCGAAGTTGCTGTATTTAACTGGCTTTGGCGCCGTGATGTTGCTGTGGGCCTATTATCGGATTTGTATTCAGCCTCCTAAGCGTGCAAATATCCCGAGCGATCAGCCCACCTCGCCCGAGTCCACGAATGCTTAGGGATTTATTTCTTAAGTTGATCCACTGAAATGGCCATGATCGTTGCACCTCCATCATGGCCCTTAAACATCACCGTGATCGCCATCATATCCAAAGTATAGTCAAACACGTACACCAAAGTGGTGATCGCGCCGACTTTGGGCGCCACGCTTTGGCTGCGTGTTGCAACCACCCAACGCTCATAATCATCAACAGGCATTAACCTAAAAATATCTTGGATCAGTTCGGGTGATTTATGGATCTCTTGCTGCAAAGAAGGATCAAGCAAAGGCAAGACTTGCTTCACATCTTGGCTTTGTAGCGCAGCATAAAGCTGTTGCATTTTAAGGTCTTGCTGTTGAGAGGACTCAATCACAGTACCTGACTGATCTTGATTGAGGATGCGCTCAATCTTATCATCGGTGATTCCCCCTAAACCGATCTGATCTAAATCCACATACTGCCCAATGAATTGGCGAACACGATCCGTCTCGATCACCGCAAAGCGACCGAACAACAGCAGGCTGATGCTCAAGCATAAGATGAGGGTTGTGATTATTCTTTTCATTGTTTTGGTTTTTGTTGTAGTTTTCATCTGCGACTCAAATCTAGCACATTGATTATATTTATATTTTCAAATTTCGCTCAGACTGCCGACCACAGTCTGTTTTTCACATGACTGTAGCCAGCTTTAGGCCGCATCACTATTGGCTTTTTATAGTGTTTTTGAACGGTTTAGGCGGTGCCTAAACTTCAACTTTCTGATCTTGCTTAGCCTTGGTGATCTTTGTGACCCAAAAACCAATGATGGTGCTATCACCGTCATAACCTGGAAATACCACCCGCAAACTGATCTGCATGTTCGGATAATCATATAGATAAGTCACGGATGTGGTTTTGCCATCTTGGGTGGTGAGAGATTGTGAGGTGTTGACGATACTCATGCTGGTCGACGACTCTTGTGGCATGATCTTGAACACACTGTCCAATAGATTGGGGGAGTCCTTCAGTTGCTGTTGCACTTGACTCCCCGTCAACGCCGAAATTTCAGCGATGTCTTTTTTTTGAATCGCTTCGTACAACAACTGCGCTTGATGGTCTTGATCACGGGATGATACAGGGACCTCATTGATGCCAATTTTATCAAATAGAGCATCTGTAACGCGTTCACAACCACTCAAGCTAAAGCCCAAAATTAAAATGAGCATGGTTTTTTGTAGCATACCTTGCATCCTATTGTTCATCGCTTTAATTGTTCTCATCTTGGTCTCGATATTTTCCAAAAAGTTAAATTACTTTTTTAAGGGAATGATTAAATAGATTTATTTTAAGATCAAAGCAAACTATATAACAATCTTCCACAACAAAAAAATGGACGCCGAAGCGTCCATTTTTTTAATTCACAGTATATAAGAATTAGTCTTCCGTCGGCTGTTCAGGCGCTGAATCTTCAGCAGCTGTAGCATCAACATCGCTGTCGTTGCTTACAACATCCATGCTTTCAGCATCGACAGGTGTTTCACCGTCTTCAAGCACTTCGATAAAGTCATCTTCTTCAACCGCTTCGATCGACACCACGCGTACCAAGATTTCTTCCTGACCCAAACGGATCAAGCGAACACCCTGTGCATTACGCCCTGTGGTCGCCACTTCGGCTGCACGGGTACGCACCAAAGTGCCACCGTCAGAGATCAACATTAACTCTTTGCTTTCATCGATCGAGACTGCACCGATCAACTCACCATTACGTTCAGAGGTCTTGATCGCGATAACGCCTTTACCACCACGTTTCTTGGTTGGGAACTCACCCACTGGGGTACGTTTACCATAACCATTGGCACAAGCACACAGCACTTCACCTGACTCTGGTACCACCACCAAGGATACGATGCGGCTTACCACGTCATTCACATCGCTGCTTTCATCTTCATCACTGTCGTGGTCTTGATCTTCAACGTCTTCGGTCGGTGTCACCGCAAGTGCCACGCGCATACCGCGTACACCTTTGGCAGTACGGCCCATGGCACGAACATCCGTTTCAGCAAAACGAATCGCCTTACCTTCGTTCGAGAACAACATGATTTGCTGTTCGCCATCGGTGATCGCTACGCCGATTAAAGTATCTTCTTCGTTGAGTTCAATCGCACGCAAACCATTCGAACGCACATTACTGAACTGTTCCAAGGCCACACGTTTCACCGTACCTGATGCAGTCGCCATAAAGACGTAGTAGTTTTTGCCCAAGCAATCCGCTTGTTCAGCAAACTCTGCGATCACGTCATCATCCAAATCAGTCGCATCAAACTCAGATACCACTTGTTTGAGTTGCTCGATCAAGGATTCAGTGATTTCATCTGTGACGTTTTCAGTTTCAGCCATGGTTGCGTCAAGCGCAGCATAATGCACTTGCATCACCGCATTTTTCTGCAACTCAGCCGATTGGCTGTTCATCCAGGCTTTAAACTGTGCCACACGCTCATTGAATTTCTTCGGTGCTTCGATCACTGGCAAGATCGCAGTGATGGTTTCATTGGCATCCAATGGCAACAAGTTGATGATTGGACGTCCTTTGGCACCACGAGAGGCCTGAGGCACTTCAAACACGCGCAGACGATAGACTTTACCGACGTTGGTAAAGCACAGTACTGTTGCATGGTTCGAAGTCACGATCAGATGTTGAATAAAGTCATCATCTTTCATCGATGTTGCAGATTTACCACGACCACCACGGCGCTGTGCAGCATAGTCCGATAGCGGTTGAGTTTTGGCATAACCGGTTTGAGAAACCGTCAACACCACTTGCTCTTCAGGGATCAAATCTTCACGTGAGAAATCAATACGCGATTCCACGATTTCAGTGCGGCGTGCATCGCCATACTGCTGCAACACCAAGGCCAATTCTTCACGGATCACGTTCATCAACAAATTAAAGTCATTGAGGATCGCAGTCAGTTCAGCAATTTGTGCCAAGATTTCGCTGTATTCCGCGTGTAACTTGTCTTGTTCTAGACCGGTTAAACGATGTAAGCGCAATTCCATGATGGCATTGACTTGCGTCGGGGACAGACGATAGATCTCACCATCCAAACCAAATGGACGTTTTGGATCTTCACCTTCAATCTCTTCGGGACGTACTGACACCGAGCCGGCTTTTTCAAGCAAGGCCATGACACCACCACCCGCCCATTCACCGGCTTGTAAACGCTCACGCGCTTCTGCTGGGTTGGCTGAAGTTTTGATGGTTTCGATGATGCGGTCGATATTGGCCAGCGCAACGGTCAAACCTTCCAAGATATGGCCACGTTCACGTGCTTTACGCAGCTCGAACATGGTGCGTCGTGTCACGACTTCTTGGCGGTGACGAATAAACGCCGCGATAATATCTTTAAGATTCATCAACTTCGGCTGTCCGTTATCTAGACAAACCATGTTGATGCTAAAAGAGTTTTCAAGCTGAGTGTGCAGGAACAAGTTGTTGACGATGACTTCAGCGTTTTCACCACGTTTTAAGTCGATGGTGATACGCATACCGTCTTTGTCTGACTCATCGCGTAACTCAGAAATCCCTTCGAGTTTTTTCTCTTTCACCAACTCAGCGATACGCTCAATGGTACGCGCCTTGTTGACTTGATAAGGAATTTCAGTAAATACAATCGTGGTGCGACCGGTTTTTTGATCTTCTTCAAAATGGTACTTACCGCGAATATGCAATCGACCTTTACCGGTACGATAAGCATCTACGATGCCGGATTTACCATAGATGATGCCACCTGTAGGGAAATCTGGACCCGAGATGTGCTCCATCAAGCCTTCGATTGAAATATGGGGATTATCCGCATAAGCCAAACAAGCATGAATCACTTCGGTGAGGTTATGCGGCGCCATATTGGTCGCCATCCCCACTGCAATCCCGGCCGCGCCGTTAATCAGCAAGTTTGGAATACGGGTGGGCATCACTTGCGGAATACGCTCAGAGCCGTCGTAGTTGTCTTCCCAATCGACCGTGTCTTTTTCAAGATCAGCCAAAATCTCATGGGTGAGTTTGCGCATACGGACTTCGGTATATCGCATTGCCGCAGCACTGTCACCATCGACTGAACCAAAGTTACCTTGGCCATCTACCAATTGATAACGTAAGCTAAAATCTTGCGCCATACGAACAATGGTTTCATAAACAGCACTATCACCATGCGGGTGATATTTACCGATGACATCACCAACGACACGTGCAGACTTTTTATAAGCTTTGTTATAGTCATTGCCTAGCTCGTGCATTGCGAAGAGAACACGTCGATGAACTGGTTTTAGACCATCTCTCACATCTGGTAATGCACGTGACACAATCACGCTCATTGCGTAATCCAAATATGAGTGCTTGAGCTCA
>JASLJB010000166.1 GCA_030152605.1 Acinetobacter sp.
TGGATTTTGGCACTTCGTTGATGCTGATATTGGATGGGACGACTTGACCTTGGTAAATGACATCACCCGTTTTTAAAGGGGCTGGACCAAGAATGGCTAAACTGTCAAAAGAACAGCTATTTAAAACGGGTTGAATATCCAAACCACCACGAACCGCGAGGTAATTGCGTAACCCTGCACTCGGTGTTTGAATTTGAAATTCATCTCCCTCATCCAGTGCAATCGCCTGATAGCTGTCAAAATCTGCTTTTTGACCATCTGCAAATTTCACATGGATATTGGAAATTGCACCTGCCAGACTAATGACAGCTGAATTTTGCATGACTGCTTTTAAACCACCATTTAGCACCTCAATCACAGGCGTATCCGTTGGATTTCCCACGATTCGATTGGCACAATGCATCGAAGCGACATCCATCGCCCCTGCTGTACCCACACCGATATTGCTGTGCTGAAAACGGCCTTCATCTTGAATCGAAACTTGCAAGCCAGATGCCGTGATTTTGAATAGGGACTGTTTTAAAGTTAAATCTTGTCGTGGCGTGATTTGCTTGGGCACATCCACAGATACAGGATGATGGGTTACATCCTCAAAATGCACCCGCATTCCTGGTCGTAAAAGCGCAGGATTTTGACGCTCCAAATCCCACATTTTTTCTGATGTTGTTCCAATCAATTGCCAGCCACCCGGACTATCTTTTGGGTAGATACCCGAGTATTGCCCAGCAAGCCCAAGTGAACCTGATGGAATTTTTTTACGTGGTGTTTTTAGACGAGGAATATCTGTAAAGGGCTGATCAAGGCTACTCATATAAGCAAAACCTGGAGCAAAGCCAATAAACGCAACGTCCCAAGTGCTTTGATGATGTTTTAATATCAGATCGGCTATAGAGAGGCCTTGAAGTTCCGCCACTTGTGCTAAATCTTCACCATCGTAACGAATCGGAATAATCACTTCCTGCGTATTTCGATCAAAGCCTGAATCAAGCTTTAAAGTACCAATCAAAACACTCAAGGTTTTAAAGTCAGTCTTGATTTCGTTAAAACAAATCAAAATTGTTTTTGCAGCAGGAATTAAATCTTTGATTCCATTCAAGTGTAAATTTTGCAATTTACTGTATAACGCCAAAGTTTCTTCTAAACTAGAAAGTTCAATCAAGAAACTGTCGGAATTTACCGATAAAAATCGCATTTACTGATCCTTTCTTGTCTTAACGCAGCCACGCACGATCAGGTATGTCTGTAATCAACATATGTCCTGGTGCATGGCTAATGGCAAATGGGATTTTCGAGTTCATGATTGCCGCTTGAGGCGTTACACCACATGCCCAAAATACTGGAATTTCACCCTGTTCAATACGTGAGGCATCACCAAAATCTGGCTGATTGATGTCACGTATGCCCAAACTTTCAGGATGACCAATATGTACGGGAGCACCATGAACACTCGGCATACGCGCCGTAATTTTTACAGCCTCAGCTATTTGATGGGCAGGAATTGGGCGCATAGAAACCACCATATTTCCTGAAATACGTCCAGCAGAAAGGCATTCGATATTACTCAAATACATTGGTACATTAGTCTTGTCATGGATATGACGCACTTCAATCCCCGCTTCTTGCAAAGCTGTTTCAAAGGAGAAACTACAGCCAATTAAAAAAGTCACTAAATCAGGATGCGCGTTATAAAGCTCACTCGCATCAGTAAGCTCATCAACCATTTCACCGTCTTTCCAAACACGATATCGTGGAAAGTCAGTGCGAATGTCTGAGTCAGTAGCCAATCGCGAGTGGTATACGCCTTCTTCCAAAACGTCTAACACAGGACAGCTTTGTGGATTACGCTGTGCGTACAACAAGAAGTCATATGCCCAGTCTTTGGGTACAGAAATCATATTCACTTGGGTCATTCCAGCAGCCATTCCTGCTGTGGGTTGATCAAAACCCGCACGAATTTGTTGTCGCGCATCCAATGCCGCTTTGAGTTGAACTGGATCGACTTTAATCTCTTTAAACATGTGTTTTGTCCTTATTGTTTTATGCACAAAATGAACGAACTTGAATGTCGTTTTTTAACAGCTCAGCTTTAATCGCTGCGGACATTTCTAGTGCACCTGCGGTATCACCATGCAAACAAATCGTATCGGCTTGAATCGGGGTAAAGACACCATCAATTGACTCAACCCCGCCATTTTTTAACATCGCAACCACACGTTTTGCCACAAACTCTGCATCATGCAAAACAGCACCCTCTAAACGGCGTGAAACCAGTGAACCATCACGGTTATAAGCACGATCAGCAAAGGCTTCTGAAACCACTTTTAAGCCTGCCTGACGTGCTTGTGCAACCAAATTTGACCCAGCCAAAGCAACCAGTACCAATGCTGGGTTATACATTTTAATGGCTTCAATCACGGCTTCGGCTTGTACGGGATCTTTGGCTATGGTGTTATACAACGCCCCATGCGGCTTGACATATTGCACTTTGGAGCCAGCAACTTTTGCCAAACCGTCAAGTGCCGAAATTTGATAGAGCACATCTGCAATCAGGTCGTCTTGAGACAGATCCATATTACGGCGACCAAAACCAACCAAATCTGGGTAGGAAACATGCGCACCAATCGTGACATCTAACTTCACCGCTTGTTGAAGCGTTTTCAATATTCCCAACGGGTCACCTGCATGAAAGCCACAGGCAATATTGGCGCTACTGACCACAGGTAAAATTTGCTCATCATTGCCCATTTTCCATGAGCCAAAACTTTCACCCAAGTCACTATTTAAATCGACATACATTGTGATCATTCCTTTTCAATTGAGTGTGAAGTTGATTAGAGCTTGGTGAGGT
>JASLJB010000324.1 GCA_030152605.1 Acinetobacter sp.
CAAATGTAATGGTTGAGCCAGTTTCAGCTTTCAATAATTCAACTTTGAGGGTTTCGCCCTCGATTACACGGTGCTGTTTACCACCGCTTTGGATTACTGCGTACATAATGTACTCCAACTTACCCGTGTCGACGTGCCAGCATAGGGACACACTGATCTTAAAACGCTCGCCACTGGGGGTTATACAAGGGCAGAGATTTTAAGGGATATTGAGACAAACAACAAGCGATTTGGCGCAATTCTTTTTGTATCGGCTGTATACGCCTTGATCAGCAGCGCCACAACCACAAAGATTGAGCTGATCTCAGCAATGCTGTGGATTTGAGCAAAGGCTGATAAGGTGCGACTTTAAATGAAAATTAGTGCTTTAAAAAAAAAATAAAATAGATTTTTAAACGCAATCCGCTACTATGTAAGACTTGAAATTTGCAACAGCATTTAAGTTCTGTGCAATCAGGACTGATATTGTTGTATTTCCAAGACTTTCGCAATTTTTAAATTGCAACTTTTAAAAAGTGAATAATCCACAAACTTTTATTGCGTATTGATACAATTAGCCGCGATCTTGCCTTACACTTTACGAGGACGACACTCATATGGCCATCGACTTTAAGCACGATATTCTCGCTCCTGTTGCGCATGATTTTGCTGAAATGGACAGGTTAATTAACGAGGGAATCAGCTCAAAAGTGGCTCTAGTCATGTCCGTCAGCAAACATGTGGTTGAAGCCGGCGGCAAGCGTATGCGTCCAATCATGTGCTTACTTGCAGCACATGCCTGCGGTGAAGTGGATATGAGCCGCGCACAAAAGTTGGCTGCGATTATCGAGATGCTGCATACCGCCACTTTAGTGCATGACGATGTGGTGGATGAATCTGGACTACGTCGCGGTAGACCGACAGCCAATGCCACATGGAACAACCAGACTGCGGTCTTGGTCGGCGACTTCCTGATTTCACGCGCCTTTGATCTCTTGGTCGACTTAAATAATATGGTCTTGTTGAAAGACTTTTCGACCGGCACCTGTGAGATCGCCGAAGGTGAAGTGTTACAATTGCAAGCCCAACACCAGCCGGATACAGATGAAGCGACTTATCTCAGCATCATTCATGGCAAGACTTCACGCCTGTTTGAACTCTCGACTGAAGGTGCTGCAATCTTGGCAGGCCAAGAACAATATCGTGAACCCCTACGACGTTTCGCAGGGCATTTTGGTAATGCTTTTCAGATCATTGACGATATCTTAGATTACACTTCTGATGCTGAAACATTAGGTAAAAATATTGGTGATGATTTGATGGAAGGTAAACCCACTTTACCTTTAATCTCAGCCTTGCAAAACACACAAGGTGAAGCGCATCAAATTATTCGTCGCAGTATTGCCACTGGTGGGACGGATGACCTTGAAAAAGTGATTCAGATCGTTCAATCCTCAGGGGCTTTGGATTATTGTCAAAAACGTGCCCATGAAGAAACTGCATTGGCCATACAAGCCTTACACCAACTCCCTGAAAGCTGTTATCGCCAAGCGCTGATT
Organism: Acinetobacter sp.; assembly: GCA_030152605.1. GTDB lineage: Bacteria > Pseudomonadota > Gammaproteobacteria > Pseudomonadales > Moraxellaceae > Acinetobacter. Next base: position 1,539 of record JASLJB010000324.1, read on the forward strand.
AATTTAGCCAATATGGCTTTGCATCGAATTCAATAAATAAAACGTTTGCTTATGCATATAAAATTTAATGATCTCTTCTTGAAGATGCAGGAACAGCTGGAGCTTCGCCCCACTGTTCCTGATGAAAAAATCCTGATTGAGCTGATACAACGTATTCGGCCTTCTGACACCAAAAACAACACTGAAATTCATCAAAAAATTCAAGCCTTGATTGATGCTTTGCTGCGCACCCCGAATGCTGCAGCCTGCTTTCAAACCTATTTATTACAACTGCTCAATCGCTACAAACAAACCAATCTCTATGCCGACAGCGGCATCCTGTCCTTAGACGGATTCTGGAATCAGCTCAGTCAACGCATCGGGGCGCACTTTCTGCCGCTACTCAACAATGAAACCCATCTTGAGTATCTGGTCAGTCAGGTATTTTTTGACAGCAACGACAAATACTGGCTGGAAAACATCCAAGATCAAGATTGGATTCAACTGTTTGCAGTGTTGAGCCAGAACAATCAAAACTCGGCGGCCCTGCTCAGTATCGAAAATGAGTTGATCAAAGCCATCACCGTGCTGTCTTATCGCATCAGTGGGATTGGACTGTATCCTGAATTCATCAATGCACAGCCTGAACTCAACGAATACGAATCTCCGTTTCTGGTACAGAACCGTGAGATCGTCGAGTTTATTGAACTGTATAAAAAACAAAAACTCGCTGCTGAGCACACCGCCGTAGTGCGTCCACCGGATGCTTCACAAGCCTTGGTGATGATCGAACAGTGTCGCGACGTGGTGCACAAGATTCGCCGTGCCACCAAACGCATTGGGGTCAGTCTGAGTTTGACCTACCTGCTGTCTTTGTTAGAGCAATGTCTGGATCGGATCGAACTGTTGTTGACCATCATGGTTGAACAACATGATCCCTGCTATATCAGTATCGGTGAACTGCTGTCTGACTTGGTGATCGCACATTCAAGTGAAAAAAGTGTCCGCGCCCTGCTCGCCACCAACAGTGAGTTGATCTCGCTACAAGTCACCGAGAACGCCAGTAAGACCGGCGAGCATTATGTGAGTAGTGACAAAAAAGGCTTCTTGGGCATGTATAAGGCCGCGGCCGGTGCCGGTGCCATCATCGCCACCATGGCCACGATCAAGATTTTGGCCTCACGCTTGACCCTTGCACCGTTGATGCATGCCTTTCTCTACAGCATGAACTACTCTTTTGGCTTTATGCTGATCCACGTGCTGCACTTTACCGTCGCCACCAAACAACCGGCGATGACCGCAGCAGCATTGGCAGCCACGGTACAGCAACGCAAAGGCTCCAAGACCGCGCAAATTGCCGAACTGGCGGGATTGATCGTAAATATTATCCGGACGCAATTTGTGGCGATCTTGGGCAATATCTCTATCGCCATCCCGACTGCTGCGCTGATCACGGTGCTGTGGCAGTATGGATTTGATGAACCCTTGCTCAAACATGCCAAGGCCGATGCGCTGCTGCACAGCTTAAATCCATTTACCTCGTTGGCGATCCCACATGCGGCGATCGCAGGGGTATTTTTGTTTTTATCAGGCTTGATCGCAGGTTACTTTGACAACCTCGCCATCTACCGCAAAATCGGTCCACGTTTAAAAGCACATTCACGTTTAAAAAATATGCTCGGTGAAATTCGTCTGAATAAATTTGCCGACTATATTGAACGTAACTTAGGTGCATTGGCAGGGAACTTTTTGTTTGGGATCATGCTCGGTAGCATGGGCACCATCGGCTTTATGTTGGGTCTGCCACTGGATATTCGACATATTGCCTTTGCCGCAGCGAACTTTATCCAAGGTATCCTATGTACCAATGGCGCGGCGGATATCGGTCTGATCTTTATCTCTTTCTTAGGGGTACTCATGATCGGCATGACCAACTTATTTGTCAGCTTTACCCTTACCGTGGTGGTGGCATTGCGTGCGCGTCGAGTTCGTTTTGAACAATGGAAACCCTTGGCAAAGCTGGTCATGACGCACTTCTTCACCCGTCCACTGGACTTTTTCTGGCCCCCTAAACTTCAGGTGCAAATCGAGGAAAATGACAGCCACCAAGCAAAAGCTAACAAGTAGGCATTTGTTGTGTTTTTGTGCGATGAGTTAAAAACTTTCTAAAAAGAAATTACTATCATTTCAGAAAGATATTCACTTGAAAAAAAGTGTACTGATAAGTACACTTTAGCGAATTCATTAAACTCAACGTGTCAGATGAATTAAGACAAGGTCTTGCTTATGCCCTATTTATTCTTCATTTTCGGCTGTTTCGGATTGATTATAAGTGGCATAGGCCTATACCTACCCGCCTTGCAACAACTAGATGTATCGGTTGTAACATGGATGAGTTTACAGCGTAATCCTGTGGTTGATGTGATTGCGATAAGTTTATCTATGCTCGGTGGTTTGGCCGCTGTACTCTTGATCAGCGGGCTGTGCTGTTTATGGCAAGCCCGATCTAAACACCACGCAAATATTTTATTCATTTGTCTCGGAATCTCAGGAAGTGCAGCGATCGGCTGGGCATTAAAGTTTTTTATTCATCGCCCACGCCCTGACATGATTGAACCCTTAGTTCATACCTATGGTGCTTCGTTTCCAAGCGCACATAGTCTTTATGCCGCCGTACTTGCGGCAATAGCAATTTTCATCGGTCGTCAACATTCACAGTCTTTGATCATTATTTGGATCGCGAGTTTGTGGTGGATCGTAATGGGACTGTCTAGAGTTTATCTAGGTGCCCATTATCCAACGGATGTACTCGCGGGATGGAGTATTGGCTTTATATGGACAGGGCTGCTGTGGTTCGCATTTCAGCACACTAATGTATTTAAGATTAAATTAGACAATATCTAACGAGGTGGAATAATGATGTCGGCAAAGCTTTGGGCACCTGCCCTTACTGCTTGTGCTTTAGCAACAAGTATTGCACTTGTGGGTTGCAGCAAGGATCCTAAACAAGCAGATCAAGCTGCTGCTGCCCAAAAAATGCCACCGACGGAAGTAGGTGTCATCGTTGCTCAACCACAAAGTGTCGAACAAACGGTCGAACTTTCTGGACGTACCTCTGCATATCAAATTTCAGAAGTTCGCCCGCAAACCAATGGTGTGATTCTAAAACGCCTGTTTCCGGAAGGAAGTTTTGTCCGTGAAGGTCAACCGCTGTATGAGATTGATTCGAGTAGCAATCGCGCCAATCTTGACAACGCTAAAGCAGCATTGGTTCGCCAACAGGCCAACCTCAACGCACTGAAAGTTAAAGCCAATCGCTATCGTCAATTGATCGATATCAATGCGGTGTCGAAACAAGAATATGACGACTTGGTCGCTCAAGTTCGTTTGGCTGAAGCAGATGTAGCATCTTCCCAAGCCATGTTGAAAAACGCCCAAATTGATTTGGGTTACTCAACCGTGCGCTCACCGATTTCGGGTCAATCCAGTCGTTCAAGTGTGACTGCGGGTGCCTTGGTCACGGCCAATCAGCAAAACTCCTTGGTGACGATTCAACAACTTGATCCGATCTATGTGGATATCAGCCAATCGAGTGCTGAACTGTTGCGTCTCAGACAGCAACTCAAGTCGGGCAGTATCGATCGCAGCAATAACACCAAAGTACGCCTCACCCTTGAAGATGGCAGTACCTATCCAGTCGAAGGTAACTTGGCCTTTTCTGATGCCAGCGTAAATCCAGAGACAGGCAGTGTCACGCTACGTGCGGTGTTCCCGAACCCAAATCACTTGTTACTGCCAGGTATGTTTGCCAATGCGCAAATCAGCCAAGGCGTACTGCCGAATGCTTACTTAGTTCCGCAGGCTGCGATTACACGTACGCCAACCGGTCAAGCCATGGCGATGTTGGTGAATGCCAAAGGTGCGGTTGAACCGCGTCCGGTGACCACCTCAGGTACCAAGGGCAAAGACTGGATCGTGACGGCTGGTTTAAACGCGGGTGACAAAGTCATCGTGGATGGCATCGCCAAAGTTAAACCAGAACAACAAGTGGTCGCCAAACCGTATCAAGCCCAACCGGCTGCGGGTGCCCCAACTGCAGGGCAAAATCCTGCTGCGGCACAACCGGCTGCACCAAAACCTGCCGCAGGACAACCTGCTAGCAGTGCTCAGCCTGCGCAAGCTGAAAAACCGGCTGAACAAAAACCTACTTCAAATACATAAGGGGTAGATTGATGGCTCATTTCTTTATTCATCGCCCGATTTTTGCATGGGTGATTGCCTTGGTGATTATGCTGGCCGGGATCATTACCCTCAGCAAAATGCCAATCGCACAATATCCAACCATTGCACCGCCCACGGTAACTGTTGCAGCCACCTATCCTGGTGCATCTGCTGCAACTGTTGAAAACACCGTCACCCAGATCATTGAGCAACAAATGAATGGTCTGGATGGTTTGCGCTATATCTCGTCAAACAGTGCGGGAAATGGTCAAGCCTCGATTACCCTTGACTTTGAACAAGGCATCGACCCAGATATCGCACAAGTCCAAGTGCAAAACAAACTGCAATCTGCCACTGCGCTGCTGCCTGAAGACGTGCAACGTCAAGGGATTCGTGTCACCAAGTCTGGTGCCAGCTTCTTACAAGTTGTTGCGTTTTATGCAGAAAATGACAGTTTGACTGCTGCGGATATTAAAGATTTTGTTAACTCAACCATTTCTGAGCCGCTAAGCCGTGTTGCAGGTGTCGGTGAAGTTCAAGTCTTTGGTGGCTCTTATGCCATGCGGATTTGGCTTGATCCTGCCAAAATGAACAGCTTACAAATCACACCGACTGATGTGGCCAATGCCATCCGTGCGCAAAACTCACAGGTTGCAGTCGGTCAGCTCGGTGGTGCACCGTCGATTGATGGTCAGATGTTAAATGCCACGGTGAATGCACAAAGCATGTTGCAGACACCGGAACAGTTCAACAATATCTTCTTGAAAAACACCACCTCAGGCGCCAAAGTGCTGCTTTCTGATGTGGCTCGTGTCGAACTCGGTTCAGACAACTATCAATTTGACTCTAAATACAACGGCAAACCTGCCGGTGGTGTTGCGATCAAACTGGCGACTGGTGCCAACGCGCTAGATACTGCCAAAGCAGTTGAAAAACGTTTATCTGAACTACGTCCCAACTATCCTGCTGGGATGAAAGATGAGTTAGCTTTCGATACCACGCCGTTTATCGAGCTTTCGATCAAAAGTGTGGTGAAAACACTCTTTGAAGCGATCATCTTGGTGTTCGCGGTGATGTTCTTGTTCTTACAGAACTGGCGCGCCACCATCATTCCAACCATGGCGATTCCAGTCGTGGTGTTGGGTACCTTTGCTGTCATCAATATGTTCGGCTTTACCATCAATACCTTGACCATGTTTGCCATGGTATTGGCCATCGGCTTGTTGGTGGATGATGCGATCGTGGTGGTGGAGAACGTAGAACGGGTCATGGTCGAAGACCATCTCGATCCAGTCACTGCAACCGAACTCTCCATGAAACAGATCTCAGGCGCGTTGATCGGGATCACCAGTGTATTGACCGCGGTATTCGTACCGATGGCTTTCTTTGGCGGTACCACAGGCGTGATTTATCGTCAGTTCTCGATCACCTTGGTGACCGCGATGATCCTGTCGCTGGTGGTGGCACTGACCTTTACCCCTGCGCTATGTGCGACCATTCTGAAACAGCATGATCCAGACAAAAAACCGAGCAATAACATCTTTGCCCGTTTCTTTGCTTGGTTTAACCGCAGCTTTGAAAAGACCGCAGACAAGTACCAAGGTGGCGTCAACTTTATGACCCACAACAAACTGTTTTCGGGTGCTGTGTATGCCTTGGTGATCTTTGCCATGCTGGCGCTGTTCAAAGTAATTCCCTCTTCGTTCTTACCGAAAGAAGACCAAGGTGCGGTGATTACTTTGGTGCAATTGCCACCAAATGCGACCTTGGAACGTACCGGTAAAACCATCGATGCGATGACGCACTATTTCCGTGAAAATGAAAAGGACACGGTTGAATCTGTATTCAGTGTCGCCGGCTTCTCATTTACGGGTGTGGGTCAAAACGCGGGTCTGGCCTTTATCAAACTCAAAGATTGGGGCGATCGTAAAAAACCGGAACAACAAGTCGGTGCCATTATCCAACGTGGTATGGCCTTGAACATGATCGTCAAAGATGCAAGCTACATCATGCCGATCCAGTTACCTGCGATGCCAGAACTCGGTGTTGCGGAAGGTTTTGACTTCCAGTTAAAAGATGTGACTGGCCAAGGACATCAAAAGCTCCTCGCGGCGCGTAATGCCATCCTCGGCATGGCGTCTCAAGACTCACGTCTTGCAGGTGTGCGTCCAAATGGTCAAGAAGACACGCCACAGTACCAGATCAACATTGATCAGGCGCAAGCCGGTGCCATGGGTGTCAGTGTTGCGGATATTAACGCCACCATGGGCATGGCCTGGGGTGGAACCTATATCAATGACTTCGTCGATCGTGGTCGTGTCAAAAAAGTCTATGTGCAAGGTGCTGCGGATGCGCGCATGATGCCAGAAGACCTCGACAAATGGTTTGTACGTAATAACAAAGGGGTGATGGTGCCGTTTACCGCCTTTGCAACAGGTGAATGGACTTACGGTTCCCAAGGACTACAGCGTTATAACGGTGTGTCTGCGATGAACATCCAAGGCACCCCAGCGCCGGGCATCAGCTCGGGTGATGCCATGATCGCCATGGAAGAGATCATGAAGAAACTCCCTGAAATGGGTCTTGGTGGTTTCGACTATGAATGGACGGGCTTATCGCTTGAAGAGCGCGAATCAGGTTCACAAACCCCTGTTCTCTTGGTGCTTTCACTGCTGATCGTATTCCTATGTTTGGCTGCGTTATATGAAAGCTGGTCTGTGCCGTTCTCAGTCCTGTTGGTGGTTCCACTTGGGATCATTGGTGCTGTGGCATTGACTTACTTTGGTATGATCGTGAAAAATGATCCAAACCTCTCCAACAACATCTACTTCCTTGTGGCGATGGTGGCGGTGATTGGTTTGTCTGCGAAGAATGCGATCTTGATCGTAGAATTTGCTAAGGAACTGCAAGAACAAGGCGAAGAGTTATTCGATGCCACCTTACATGCTGCACGGATGCGTTTGCGTCCAATCATCATGACCACGCTGGCCTTTGGTTTGGGTGTACTGCCCTTAGCACTTTCAAGTGGTGCTGGTGCAGGTAGTCAACATTCGGTCGGTTATGGTGTGCTCGGTGGGGTACTAAGCTCTACACTGCTCGGTATCTTCTTCATCCCCGTGTTCTTTGTTTGGATTCGTTCAGTGTTTAAGTACAAACCAAAGACATCTATTAATAATCAGGAGCAATCATCGTGATGCAAAGTTTATGGTCTATTTCAGGTCGTAGCATTGCGGTATCTGCACTCGCGCTATCTCTGGCTGCCTGCCAGAGCATGCGCGGCCCAGAGCCGGTAGCTCAAGCGAATATCCCAACGGGCTATATCAACTATAGCAATGGCCCATCGATCGCTGAGCTGGGTTATAAAGACTTCTTTACAGATCCACGCTTGTTGCAAGTGATCGATCTGTCATTGGTCAATAACCGTGATTTACGCAAAGCGACCTTAAATATTCAGCGTGCGCAGCAACAGTATCAAATTACTGAAAACAACCGCCTACCGACCATCGGTGCCAGCGGCAGTGTGTTGCGTCAAGTTTCTCCAAGCGTTGATCCGAACAACCCCTACTCGACCTATCAAGTCGGCTTGGGCGTGACCAACTATGAGCTCGACTTTTGGGGTCGCGTGCGCAGCCTCAAAGACAGTGCACTCGATAGTTATCTATCGACCCAAAGTTCACGTGATGCCACCCAGATCGCCTTGATCGGTCAAGTGTCTCAAGCCTGGTTGAACTATTCATTCGCGACCGCGCAGTTGAAGCTTGCAGAGCAAACGCTAAAAGCGCAGCAAGATTCTTATAATCTGAATAAAAAGCGTTTTGAAGTCGGGATCGACAGTGAGCTTCCAGTACGTCAGGCGCAGATCTTGGTCGAAACAGCACGTAATGATGTGGCCAACTTTAAGACCCAGATTGCCCAAGCACAAAACTTGCTCAATCTCTTGGTCGGTGAAACGGTGCCAGATCAGTTGTTGCCAAAACAACGTATTGGCCGGATCACCAACAGCAACACCATGATGGCGGGTTTACCAAGTGACTTGTTGCAAAACCGTCCTGACATCAAAGCGGCTGAGTATAAACTCAGTGCAGCGGGTGCCAATATCGGTGCTGCACGTGCGAGTTTATTCCCGACCATTACCCTCACCGGTACAGCGGGTTATGCCTCTACAGACTTAAACAACATGTTCAAGTCAGGCAACTTTGCATGGTCTGTCGGTCCAAGCTTGAATCTACCGATCTTTGATTGGGGCACGCGTAAAGCCAATATTAAAATTTCAGAAACCGATCAACAAATCGCGGTGGCTGATTATGAAAAGTCGATTCAATCGGCTTTCCGTGAAGTCAATGATGCATTGGCCACACGTCAAAATATTGGTGAGCGCATCACAGCACAACGTCGTTTGGTCGATGCCAGCAATACCACCTATAAACTGTCGAATGCTCGCTTCCGCTCTGGAATCGATAACTTCTTGACCGTTTTAGATGCACAGCGCTCGTCTTATAACGCAGAGCAAGGCTTATTGTTGCTACAACAGGCCGACCTCAACAATCAGATCGAAGTGTATAAGACACTCGGTGGTGGTCTCAAAACCAACAACACCGATATCGTCAACTACGCACCGTCGAGTTCTGAGATGAAATATCATCCAGCGCAACAACCGGCGCAGAAATAATCTGATCTGATCTTCACATCCCTATAAAAAACTCACTTCGGTGGGTTTTTTTTGCATTAGAAGCGCTGGTTTTTCTGGCGGCAGATGTCTTGCAATTTCACTTAAAACTTCCTATGTTAAAGCGACTTTCCAGCCTGACAACAGTCACATGAGCAATAAGCAGATGACCAACAATCACATCAACAACAATCACTCGAACAATAACCACATCAACAATGTGCAACTGAGTAATTTAGAGTCTTTTCCGGGCCATCGTATCCTCCGCCAACTGGATGTGGTCTACGGCAGTACCGTTCGTGCCAAACATGTAGGGCGTGACTTTATGGCCGGCCTCAAAAATATCGTTGGTGGTGAACTCAAAGGCTATACCGAACTGCTCGAAGAATCGCGGCAAGAAGCCATGCAACGTATGATCGACAAAGCCGCGGCCTTAGGTGCCAATGCTGTGGTCGGGATTCGTTTCTCTACCTCCAATATTGCCCAAGGGGCTTCCGAGTTATTTGTTTACGGCACCGCAGTGGTCATCGAACCTCTAAACAGCCCACTGCCTGATCCTTTTGCCGCGCAAGGATAAATCATGGACACCTTGATCTTTAAAGTCGTCTTATTCTTCTGTCTATTTCTGATCGGCTGGCTGGTCGGTCGTGGCATCGAACGCAAACATTTACTGGCCTTGGATGAGGAAGAACAGCGTCTTGCTCATATCCGCACCGACATCAGTCGCTTTAAACAATCCGCAGGCACTGGCCAACTGATCAGCAGCAATGTGGTGATCTCGCATGATTATTTCAAATTCGTGATTGCCACGATTCAAAATTTCTTCGGTGGCCGGCTGACCACCTACGAGACCGTGATTGATCGCGCTCGCCGTGAAGCCATGGTTCGATTAAAACGTGAAGCCGAAAAAGTCGGTGCCACCGAGATCCAAGGTCTACGCTTGTGTACCAGTGAACTGGGGATGCAAGGTGGCATGGTTGAAGTGTTTGCCTATGGCACCGCAATTCAGGCGGGCATGGCTGAGCGGCCTGTTATTTCACTTTAATTTTTCGGATCATTTTATACAACAGTCGCGGTGAAAGACGGGATACCGCGACGCCAAGCTTTTCCTTCTTGCCCGCCACCACGATATATTCCTGTTCCTTGATCAATGCCTTGACCACGTGCTCAGCAAACGCATCTGCGGCTAAACCTTTGGCGATGGCCTCATCCTGATGTCCCTGTGGTTGGCCGGCCCCATTCAAGGCATTAAAAGACACATTGGTCTGCACAAAGCCCGGAAATATCACCGACACCCCGACCCCATAGGCAGCCACTTCGGCTCTCAAGCTATTGGCCCACATATGGATCGCGGCCTTGGCGGCTGAATAAGAGGCACGATACTGCGTCCCCAACAAGCCCGCCACACTGGACACAAATACGATGCGGCCTGAACGCTGGGCGATAAAGGTCGGTAACACAGTTTTGGTTAAGAATACTTGCGAAAAATAATCGACTTCCATCAAAGTTCGCTCAGTCTGCATGCTGGTGTCCGCGATCAGCGCACGTTGGCTCAAGCCGGCATTGTTGATCAGTAGATCAATCCGCCCAAACTGAGCCAACACATCGGCATAGGCTTGACGCACTTGGGATTCATCGGTGATGTCCATGGCGATCGAAACATGCTTTTCTGGTTGAAATAGACCAATACGAACCGTCTCCAGCACCTCAAAACGTCGCGCACTCAAAATTACGCGCGCCCCTTGTAGGGCACATTCTTGCGCCAGCGCTTTTCCTAAACCCGAGGAAGCCCCAGTGATCCAGACCACTTGATCTGTCAATTGATTATTACTGCCCTGTTGTTTCATAAGTTTGTCCTTTTTTCTCATCATGAATTGTCAACAGACCCTATGGCTGAGTTTCATCTTGTTGTTGCAAGCTCAAGCGATTGAGGTCTGAAAACTTTAAAAAATGCGCCAGATAGGGTAAAGCCTCGGCAGCAGTCAATTGTGCCGTGACTTTCTCCAAGCGTTGATAACCCAAACGCGTACACATATGGATTACCCCATCCAAAGTCTTGTTGATCAGGAAGTTAAATTTTAGCATCGACTTGGGATGAATGATCAAGGCCTGTACCCCCGCATCAATTAAGCTGAGTAATGCCTGAAATGCGGGCTGCACACGGCTTTGCTCCCCGGCCGCAATTCGTTCAATATCCTGTCGCAAGGGTAAAAAGATCGCCTCATCGACTTGATAACTCAGATAATACCGACCGGCATGGCGCTGCATACAGGT
>JASLJB010000355.1 GCA_030152605.1 Acinetobacter sp.
CCCCGCAGGAATATCCAAATTGATTTGATCAAGTGCTCGAACACGTTGACCTTTCAATTGATAATCTTTCGAAATATTTTTAAATTGAATCATAATCGCAAAACTGTTCGATAGGGGCAGTTGCCAGTTCAGTCAAGAATCTACACTACACCTGATAAAAATTAAAAAACAGGCCTGAGCATGCCTGTTTTAACCCAATACCGGAGAATTAAATTATTGAGTGTCAGTTAAATAACTCAAAGGTTTATTCACGTCGATTTTAGTACCACCAAAATGCTCGTCAATATATTTTTTGACTGCTTCAGTATGATACAACGCGCCGACTTTTACTAAAGTTGCATCAGTTTCACGGCCTGCAGCAGTAGCCAATAGATTGACATAGAGTTTAGTACTTTGATCTGCTGGCTCATAATAAATCGCATCTTTGAGCACGTTCAAACCACCTTCCATGGCCAATGTATTGCCCAATACAATTGCATCCATTTCAGACTTTACCCGTACCGCAGTTGCCATTGGAATGGTTTTGATTTGAATGTTTTTAGTGTTTTCAATTACATCATTGAGCGTACCTTGAACTGGATCAAAATCAGCTTTGAGTTTAATCAAACCTGCAGTCTGTAAAAGACTAAGTGCACGTGATTCATTGGCAGCATCATTTGGAATCGCAATTTTTGCATTTTGCGGTACTTCATTCAGGCTTTTATATTTGTCGCTATAAATTCCCATTGGTTCAATATAGGTGGTTGATACAGCGGCAACTTTATCCTTGCTTTGCGCATTAAAAGCCAGCATATAGTTATAAGACTGAAATGCATTCAAATCGACTTCTTTATTCGCCGTCGCCATGTTCATTGCAACATAGTCACTAAAGTTTTTAACTTCGATTTGAATCCCAGCGGCTTTGGTTTCAGGCAGTGTCGCGATAAAACGCCAAACATCTGCATCGGAGCCTGTGGACGCGATGACCACTTTTTGTGTGCTTGCATCCGCAGTGCTGCTGGTTTTATTTTCTTCTGGTGCTTTACTACATGCCGCGATCAGCACGACAAAAAAACTTAAAAAAACACTGATCAGTTTATTCATGACAGATGTCCTCATCTGGAAAAACAGTTTTCATCATCACAATCCAAAGCGCATCAAAAGCACGATACTTGGATTAAATTTTTATCATTACATCGATTGTTTGGAATCCCGCGACCGAAGCGCGAGCTGTATTTACGGATTGAGTTACAGCACACCCCATATGCAAAATTAACGCACGTGAAATTTCACGCTAAACCTGGTCAATTTTATCGCTTTCATTTGGCTGTATAAACCACCGTAAATGGTCATGTGTTTCAGCGAAGCCAACGATGCTTCAGTGCACGACCTGCCTACAGTATCACTTAAATTCCATGCGCTGAGTATATTTAGTTTTATTCAGAATTAAATGAATTAAAAATCAATTTAATATGAATATAAAATATATAGAATGGCTAGACATTATTAAAAATAGATAAAGGAATAGTGAGAAAGAGTGCAAGTCCACTGAACCGGCCTTAAAAAGCCGCATATTGCGGGCAATATACGGCTTTTTTGGTGTCGATTGGTTAAATAGGTTGTTCGGAAAGCAAAAGCTTCGAGCCTTATTTTGCTAATTCACGTGCAATGGCACGGTAACCAATATCTTTACGATATTGCGCACCTGCGAAGGTCACGCTTTGGCAGAGTTGTAAGGCTTTGGCTTGCGCATCCGCGATGCTATCCCCAATCGCAGTCACGCAAAGTACGCGACCACCCGCAGTGATGACCTCATTGTTGGTATTCAACGTTGTGCCTGCATGGAAGACTTTTGTGTCTGGCATTTCGGTGTCTAAGCCATGAATCACATCACCGGTACGGACGGTTTCAGGATAGCCTTCTGCTGCCAATACGATACCGACTGTTTTACGCTCATCCCATTGGGCTTGCGCAGGCAGTTCAGCTGCCAAACCGGCTTCGATCAGTTCAACCAATGAAGACTCTAAACGCATCATGATCGGCTGAGTTTCAGGATCACCAAAACGGCAGTTGAATTCGATCACGCGCGGTTGACCTTGTGCATCGATCATCAATCCAGCATATAAGAAGCCGGTATAAACATGACCATCTTTGGCCATACCGTCGACGGTTGGGCGCATCACTTCTTGCATCACACGCTCAAACACTTCGGTAGTCACCACAGGTGCAGGCGAGTAAGCGCCCATACCACCGGTGTTCGGGCCTTGATCTGCTTCAAAAATTCGTTTGTGATCTTGTGAAGTTGCCATCGGCAAGATGTTGTTGCCATCGATCATGCAGATAAAAGAAGCTTCTTCACCATCAAGGAATTGTTCAACCACGACACGTGAGCCAGCATCACCAAATTTGTTGCCGGCCAGCATGTCATCGATGGCTTCAAAAGCTTCATCATTGCTCATCGCCACGATCACGCCTTTACCAGCGGCTAGACCATCGGCTTTGATCACGATCGGCGCGCCATGTTGTTGCACATAGGCTTTGGCTGCATCAACTTCAGTGAACACATCATAAAAAGCAGTCGGGATGTTATGACGTTTTAAGAAATGTTTGGCAAAGGCTTTTGAACCTTCAAGCTGCGCTGCAAATTGGGTCGGTCCCCAAATTTTTAAATCAGCAGCACGACAGGCATCCACAACGCCATTCACCAATGGTGCTTCAGGACCCACCACGATCATGTCGACTTGATTTTGTTGAGCAAACGCAATGATGGCTGGGTTATCCAAGATATCCAATTGCACATTTTCGCATTTGGCTTCGATGGCCGTACCCGCATTGCCTGGTGCAACAAACACTTTGGCAACTTTTTGATCTTGTGCGATTTTCCATGCGAGGGCATGTTCACGACCGCCGCCACCCAAAACTAAAATATTCATTGGCGCATACTCCATGACGTGTATGTAATGGCATAAAGTCCTCAAGAGAAAGAGGACTTTATGCGATATTAAGCAATATATAGACTGACTTGGCATGCCACGGATGGCATGCGGTCTAATTGTTTTAAGCTGTTAAATCATATAGAGATCAATCAGATCACTTAGTGACGGAAGTGACGCATGCCAGTGAAGACCATGGCAATCCCATGTTCATCCGCAGCAGCAATGGTTTCTTCATCGCGCATTGAACCACCCGGTTGAATAATGCATTTAATGCCGGCAGCGGCTGCATTATCAATTCCATCACGGAAGGGGAAGAA
>JASLJB010000136.1 GCA_030152605.1 Acinetobacter sp.
TAGTATGTGCCATCTTATTTGTTCTACGTCATTTATAAAGTTATGTTTAGTCTGCATCCACAACTTGCTCAAGATACGTTTTTTATCGGTGATTTTCCGCTTTCCACGTGTCGCTTAATGAATGATATGCAGTTCCCGTGGCTGATTTTAATTCCACGTGTACCCGGTATCACTGAACTATACGAATTAAGCCAATCCGATCAAGAACAATTTTTACGTGAATCAAGCTGGTTATCGAGTCAGTTGTCGCGCGTATTCCGTGCAGACAAAATGAATGTCGCAGCATTAGGAAATATGGTGCCGCAACTACATTTCCATCACGTGGTTCGTTATCAAAATGATGTGGCATGGCCTCAACCTGTATGGGGCACCACCGCAGTACCGTATAGCAACGAAGTATTAGCGCATATGCGTCAAACATTGATGCTCGCACTACGAGGTCAAGGTGATATGCCATTTGATTGGCGTATGGACTAAGCTTCGGCAGTTGACGATGCATTGAAGATGCTACCAAGAGCGGAGAATAATAATTAGTGCCACTTGATCGGATGCTGAATAAAGGCCCTAAGCAATTTGAAATATACCAGCGCAACATGGCATATTTGATTCTCTCATTGCTTACGGTCATTTATTATGTGAGTACGCCGACTGCACATAATCAGATTTATATTCCCTTTTTATTGGGCGGGATATTAATTCTGAGCCCGCGTTTATCGCGTTGGATTCAATATAAATACGATGAACATCTACGTAAAAATATCTTCTTTATTTTAGATGCCATTGCAGTCGCCACCGTATTGGCTGCAGTTCATCTCAGCTTAGTGCTGACGTTCACCTTATTATTCGGTTTAATTTATACCGCGATCAGCAACAAAATCTCAGTCATGACCCTATCATTATCGAGCTTAATCTCGATTATGGTGTTCTACCTGAATATTATTTTTGTATTTGGCTTCGACGAGTATTTTGATCAAACCAGTATTGAACTGACGGTATTGTCTTTTGTTTGCCTGATATTATTTATTGGGGTCTGTGGCTTCTATCACCAAGGCCGGGTACGCCAACTCGAAGACCAAAAAAATAATTATTTTGTCGAGATGAATCGCTACATCGAACTTTCCAATCAGCTGAGTCGCTATGCGCCATTACAACTGTGGCAGGCGATTATGCGTGGTGAAACTGAAGCCAAGCTCGAATATAAACGTAAAAAAATTACCGTATTCTTTTCAGATATTCAGGGCTTTACCGAGATCTCTGAAAACCTGATCCCCGATGACCTGGCTTTCTTGCTGAATGACTATCTCAGCCACATGACCGAAATCGCCAAACAATATGGCGCCACCATCGATAAGTTTATGGGCGATGCCATCCTGATTTTCTTTGGAGATCCGGATTCGCAAGGCGTGGAGCAAGATGCCAAGAACTGCGTCGATATGGGCTTTGCCATGCGTGAGCAGATGAAGTTTCTGCGTGAGCGTTGGGTGAAAATGGGCTATCCAGCACTGCATGTGCGTATGGGGATTAGTACCGGTTATTGTCACGTGGGCAACTACGGCGCGGTGCATCGGATGGCTTATACCATTGTCGGGCGTGATGCCAACTTGGCTGCACGTCTACAAAACAAAGCGGATATTGATGAGATCTTGATCTCCGATGAAACCTATCGCTTAATTAAAAATAATTATCTCTGCTCGCCGAAACAGCCAATCGTGCTGAAGGGAATTCAAGGTCTGGTCAATACTTGGCAGGTGATGGAGAAATACTCCGCCAAAGATCATGAAAACCAGCAATGGTTTGATTATGAATACAAAGGCTTTCATTTACTGCTTAATCTTGAAGAAGTGCAAAACTTTGAATACAGCGAGTTGGTTGAAGTCTTAGAAAAAATGATCTCACGGATTCAGTTACAGCAACAACTCACCAATCCCTCAGGCATCGCCAAACTACGTTTAGAAGATAAAATCCCGCCAGAGTCTAAATAGCTTCAGCAGATCCAGCAAACCCAAATCCAAGCCAAAAAAATAAGGTCTATCAAAGACCTTATTTTTTTACAGATTTCAGCAGCATCGCGATAAGCGTCTCATCGTTCAGAGGCTGCTGAAATTACATGTCAATCAACTCGTTAGTCAGTTAGTGGTTTTCAGACGCGTGATTGAGGCTGTATTTTGGAATTTCAATCTCCAGATCTTCATCTACGATTTTCACTTGGCAAGACAGACGAGAATCTGCTTCTAAGCCCCAAGCACGATCGAGTAGATCCGCTTCAACATCATCCATCTCATCTAGGCTATCAAAGCCACGACGTACCACCACATGGCAGGTGGTGCAGGCGCGTGACATATCACAGGCATGCTCGATTTTGATGTTGTGATCTAACAGGCTTTGACACAGATTGGCATTTTGTTCAACTTCAAACTCAGCACCTTCAGGGCAGTATTGCGCATGGGGGAGTACTTTAATACGTGGCATAGTCTTTACCTATCAATTAGTTTGAGTTTGACCAGTCGTCAAGTTTAGTGCCTTTGAGTGCATGATCAATGTGTTGATTCATACGCGCCGCTGCAAAGGCATCGCTGTGGGTTTTGAGTTGTTCTACCGCTTTCTCTATGGCCTCGATATCATTGGATGCCAATTGAGATTCAAGCTGAGTCTTGGCCTGTTGTAGCGCTGCAAGCTGTTCAGTGCTGAGCAATGCTGCATCGACTTTCAGGGCTTGAACAAGCGCTTCAAGTTCACGCTCAGCCTCAACTTTGGTTTCACTCAAGTGACGCAGATGTTTATCTTCTTCAGCAAATTCAAAACCTTCAAGTAGCAAACGCTCCATATCGGTATCAGATAAGCCATAGGCAGGTTTGATATCGATTTGTGCATGTACACCAGAAGTGGTTTCGCGTGCGCTGACCACCAATAAGCCATCAGCATCAACTTGGAAGGTGACTTCGATCCGTGCTTGACCTGCTACCATCGGTGGGATGCCGCTGAGAACAAAACGGCCTAAGCTGCGGCAGTGTTCAACCAGATCGCGTTCACCTTGAAGCACATGGATCAACATGGCACTTTGTCCATCTTGATAGGTGGTGAACTCTTGGCGGCGTGCGACAGGGATCGCAGTATTACGTGAAATAATACGTTCCACCAAACCACCCATGGTCTCCAGACCGAGTGATAAAGGCGTCACATCCAATAATAATGCACCATCGGTTTGATTGCCGATGAGCTGATTGGCGGTGATAGAAGCACCAATGGCAACCACTTCATCTGGGTTAATGGTACATAGCGGTTCTTGCTTGAACACGTCACGCACCACATTTTGCACCGCATAAGAACGGGTTGAACCACCGACCAAGACCACATTTTGGATATCGTCTAAGCTGAGTTTGGCATCACGTAATACACGTTTGCAAACGCTGATGGTTTTATCCAGTGCAACTTTGATCACGCTTTCAAAGGTGGCGCGATCTAAGCGTAGGCGTTGACCCAGCAAATTCAACTCAACAGATTCGGCTTGTGACAGGGCTTCTTTGGCTTGACGCAGCGTAATCAAGAATTGCGCATAGTTCAAATCATCCAGTTCATCGACTGCCAATTGTTTTTTGGCCCATTTCACCAACAAGCGATCGAGATCATCACCACCGAGTGCGGTATGCCCGCCGGTTGCAAGGACTTCAAACACACCTTGAGAGAAACGTAAAATCGATACGTCAAAAGTACCGCCACCCAAGTCGTAGATCACATAGTTGTGATCATGTGCCAGTTGAGTGGTTTGATCGAGACCATAGGCCACCGCAGCAGCCGTGGGTTCATTCAGTAAGCGCAGTACGTTTAAGCCGGCAAGTTCAGCGGCATCACGCGTGGCTTGGCGTTGAGCTTCATCAAAGTAGGCCGGAACGGTAATCACTGCGCCTTGGATCGGCTGTTGGATACTGGATTCAGCACGGACTTTGAGTTGCTTTAAGATTTCAGCTGAAATCTCCACCGGTGTTTTGCGACCTTGAGCGGTGTCAAATGCCGGCATTTGCTGATCATCACCTAACAGGATGTAGGGATGTTGAAACTTGATATCTGCTTTAGAGCGGCCCATAAAACGTTTGATCGAGACGATCGTGTTTTGTGGGTCAGTGGTCAAATAGGCTTTGGCCGCATCACCATAGGTCGCAGCATCTTTGGCATAGTGAACGATAGAAGGAAGTAACACGCGACCTTGTTCATCATTCAAAACTTTGGCTTGACCAGAAAGCACCGTAGCCACCAAAGAGTGGGTCGTACCCAAATCTATACCGATGGCGATACGGTGTTCGTGTGGCGCACTTGATTGACCAGGTTCTGCAATTTGCAAGAGTGCCATACTGTTACATCCTTCACTTAACTCAAATCACTGAGTTTTAAAACTGTATTAAAAAAATCGAATTCGAAAGCGAACTTAAAAATCATCGTCCAAACTGAAATCTTCGTCATCCAAGAGACGATCTTCAGCTTTGTCGAGATCATTCATAACTTTTTGGAAGAAGCGCATTTTTCGAACCGTGTCGCGCGCATCCGCCCAATCTTCTTCACGATAATCAATTTTAAATTCATTGATCAATGCATCAATCCACTGCTGAACTTCTTGTTTTAAAGAATGTAATTGCTCAGCTTGTTGTGCTTCATCAAGCTGTTCACGAATCTCTAAGGCAGATTGCAAAAATTCAAAGTCATTAATCGATTGATCGAGGAGATGGTCTTGCTTTTGCAGAGCGAGTAGATACGCCGCGCGACTATCCACTTGAGAAAGAACTTTATAGGCTTGGTTAATCTCACTCGACTGGATCATGGCTTGATCTTTGTTTTCAGCTTTATCTGGATGATATTGCTGTTGCAACTTTAAAAATTCGGCTTTTAAAGCGGCTAAATCGATGTCGACTTGAGGAGGGAGGTGAAATAACTCAAAGTGATTCATTGGGCCTAAGTTCCAAGGTGAATAATACAATTAAAACAGTGTAATACACTGTTTTAATTGTTATGAGAAAAGGGTGGATTATACAGTGAATGACTCACCGCAACCACATTCACCCTTTTTGTTTGGGTTGTTAAACTCAAAACCTTCGTTGAGTCCATTTTTGACATAATCCATTTGCATACCTTCTAAATAGACCATGCTTTTTGGATCAACGAAGACTTTAACACCAAACTGCTCATACACTTGATCATGAGTGTCTATGCTATCAACAAATTCAAGCACATAGGCTAGACCTGAACAACCTGAAGTTTTCACTCCAACGCGAATGCCTTCACCCTTACCGCGATTTTTTAAATAATTGCTGATATGAGCTGCAGCATTTTCCGTTAAATTGATCATGAAAACTCCATTCAACAACCATGAATTGATTGAAACTTGGTTAAACCTGAGTGGTCTTTTTGCTGCGATAGTCTTGTACAGCAGCCTTGATTGCATCTTCAGCAAGGACTGAGCAATGCACTTTTACTGGAGGTAATGCAAGTTCAGTCGCGATATCGATATTCTTGATCGCTTGTGCTTGGTCTAAAGTTTTACCTTTTAACCATTCAGTGACCAACGAGCTTGAAGCAATGGCAGAACCACAGCCATATGTTTTAAAGCGCGCTTCTTCAATGATGCCGTCATCGTTGACTTGAATCTGCAGGCGCATAACATCGCCACATGCAGGTGCACCGACCATACCTGTACCAACGTTTTCAGCGTTTTTGTCTAAAACACCAACATTACGAGGGTTTTCGTAATGATCAATTACTTTTTCACTATAAGCCATGATGCTTCTCCAAACCTCGGGGTCAGCCTAGATAAGTTAAATATGGGGACATTTTAGTGATATTTCAATCCGATGTCCCCGTTAAATTAGTGTTCAGCCCACTCAACAGATGCTAAATCGATCCCTTCTTTGTACATGTCCCAAAGTGGAGAAAGTTCACGCAGTTTTTCAACTGCTGCATAGGTGACTGCAAGGACGTGATCGATATCTTCTTCAGTGGTGTATTGACCAAAGCTGAAGCGGATCGAACTATGTGCAAGCTCATCTGACAAACCAAGTGCGCGGAGCACATAAGAGGGTTCGAGTGTTGCAGAAGTACATGCAGAACCAGAAGAGACAGCGACATCTTTAAGCGCCATCATCAATGATTCACCTTCAACAAAGTTAAAGCTGACATTGAGGATATTCGCTACATGTTGTGTTGGGTGGCCGTTCAAGAAAATTTGCTCTAATCCTTGTAGACCATTCCATAATTTGTCACGTAGTACGGTGAGGCGTGCTTGTTCAGCAACACGTTTTTTACCAGCCAATTCAAAGGCTTCGCCCATACCTACGATTTGATGCGTTGCCAAAGTACCAGAACGCATACCACGTTCATGGCCACCACCATGCATTTGTGCTTTTAAGCGCACACGTGGTGAACGGCGAACGTAAAGTGCGCCAATGCCTTTAGGGCCATAAACTTTGTGACCTGAGAAACTCATCAAATCGATTTTCATTGTTGAAAGATCGATATCGACTTTGCCGGCCGCTTGGGCTGCATCGACGTGTAAGAATGTTTTGTTGGCACGGGTGATTTCACCAATTGCCGCAACATCAGTGATGGTACCGAGTTCGTTGTTGACCATCATCAATGAAACCAAGATCGTATCTGGGCGAATCGCCGCTTGTACCATCTCAGGGGTAATCAGACCTGTTTTTGGTTCAGGTTCTAAGTAGGTAATCTCAAAGCCTTCAGCTTCGAGTTCGCGACATGGATCTAAAATCGCTTTATGTTCAATCTTACTGGTAATAATGTGCTTGCCGCGACTTTGATAAAATTGGGCAATGCCTTTGAGCGCTAAGTTGTCAGATTCGGTCGCACCAGAAGTCCAGACGATTTCACGCGGATCTGCTTTGATCAAGTTCGCAACTTGTTCACGTGCATATTCTACTTTTTCTTCAGTTTGCCAACCATAGAAGTGTGAACGAGAAGCTGCGTTACCAAACACACCATCAAACGTTAAACACTCCATCATGCGTTCTGCAACTTGAGGGTCAACGGGGGTTGTTGCTGCGTAATCAAGATAAATCGGACGTTTCATGTCAAATACCTGTAGCCGATAAGAGGGCTGAATCAAGAGATGTTGAGTTTTGGCGTAAGGCAACGGTTTGAACGTTGTCACGTGCTACTAGGTCAGCAAGCGAGATTTTACCTAAATAATCGGCAATATGGAGGGAGAGTTCTTGCCATAAATCATGAGTTAAACACATTGCACCATTTTGACAGTTGCCTTTATGGTCGCAACGGGTGGCGTCAACGGTTTCATTGACAGCTTCAATGATCTCTAACACTGTAATTTGGTCGGCCTGACGAGCAAGATGATAACCACCATTTGCGCCGCGTACGCTCGACACTAAACCATGACGTTTTAACTTGGCAAAGAGTTGCTCAAGATAGGCGACAGAAATGGTTTGGCGTGTGGCGATCTCAGCAAGCGTAATCGTTTGCTCAGTGGGCTGCAATGCTAGGTCGAGTAAGGCAGTCACTGCGTAGCGACCGCGAGTAGTTAAGCGCATGACCTTGTACACAATTAAGACGAGTTAGCTAAAGTGTAAGAATCCTGACTAAAATAGTCAAGTTTTTTATGCGAATTCCTACTAAATTAGTCGGGATTGACTTTTATTGCGTAAATCATTTGCTAAATCAAAGCGCTTGGCCATCTAAACTGAGGCTAGAATTGAGCCAATGCACCTGCTAAAGAGATGCCTTGAGGACTACTGAAAGTGCAGCACCAAATTATACACAAGCAATAGCGCAAACAGCAAAGAAATTATCAATAAAATGATATTGGTACGCTTCTGTTTCTGCTGCATATGCCGAATTCGATTTTTAAATTGCTTAACTTCCACATTGAGGCTGTTGATTTGTGAGCGCTGCAAATCAATTTTTTCTAACAGTGGGGCAATACGTTTACTCGAAGCGCGTGTATTTTGAATATCATCGGGATGCGTAAGCCAATATTTCCAGTCTGAGAGTAACTTCGGTAAAGTGAGGTGTAGAATCAGATCTTGAAATGCATCTTTGTGCGCTTTATTGCCTTCAAAGCGCATTTTTTTAATACTGCGTTTATTACCAAAGACGAAAATTCTGACTAAATCAAAAAGTGTTGTATTAATAACAACGTCGACTTCTTTTTCGGGTGCATTTAAATCAAATAATAAACCCTTGTCTGTGAATTGGACGTAAAAATCAAAAAAAGGAATATAGCTGTTTATTCGAATGCTGATGTTTTGATCTATAAATTTTTGAGCTTGTAAGCGAACTACACGATCGTGCTTTAATACAAATGAATATATTGTTTCTAATACAATCATGAAAATGTTCAGCAACCAACCAGTATGAGCCTGTTGATGTTGCGATTCATTCATAAAAACATCCTTTAGCGCGCGAGCTGTCATGCAGCTATCTTTTGAGAGGGTGATCTTACTCACATAATTACGATAATATTCACTTTGCTTTGTAGAACAGTTTTACAAAAGGTTCAAGCATTTTATTTGTTACTATAGCAGTATTTTATAGGTAAATAGGCTATAACAGTCTTATCTGGGGTAGGAGATGGCGTCGATGGATCAAGAAAAACACAATCTTGTGGGTGAGCAAGTAGGACAATCTGAAAATGCCGCAACTGGCTCTGATTCAAGCGCTGCAGCAAAGTCTAAACCCAAATCTAAATCTGGGGCTAAATCATCAAATTCACGTAAATCTTCACTCGACTTTAGAAAATATACTAAGCAAATTTGGCTGGCGGGTTTAGGCGCTTTTTCACGTGCGGAGGAAGAAGGCAATAAACTTTTTGACGCTTTGGTCAAAGTTGGGGAAGAACTTGAGTCCAGTAGTGAGCAAGTTACTGAATCTAGCAAGAGTAAAGTGGTTGATAAAAGTACTGAATTAGTGGCTGAGAAGATTGAAAAAGTTGAAAAGATTTTGGATCATAGTGTGAACCACTCCTTAAATCGGATTGGCTTAGTGACAGCAAAGGATTTGCAACACCTTGAAAGTTTGATTTTACAGCTGCATCAAAAGGTCGATTCTTTGGCAAAAGAAAACCAAGAATTAAAAGTGCAACTGCAAAAAATTAATCCAACTTAGGCAATAAACGCCACTTTTCTCGTTTTATGTGATTTATTTTTGTGAAAAGAGCCCGTCTAGTCTTGCGTTTCCCCCCAAAGCATTGCTATAAAGTCGTCATGGCCTTTTGAACTACAAGCCTTGAATCTTAAACA
>JASLJB010000162.1 GCA_030152605.1 Acinetobacter sp.
CTGTATGCTGCGCTCGGTTGTGCTTGGTTGATCTTTAAAACGGATGCCGAGATCCAAGATAAAATGTATAGCTTGATGCCGAAACTGATCATTGCGTTATTATTGATCTTTGGTGCGGTCAGTATCTATACGCCATTGGCACATCCTGAGATTGCACAGCGTTGGTTTAATCCTGATCATCTGATCTATTTTAGTCCAGTTCCAATTTTGGTGCTTTTATTTACGTTGTTAACTTTAAGTGCGTGCAAAAAGCGTTATGAGTTAAGTCCATTTATTTATACCTTGGCTTTGGTGTTCTTGGCCTATACCGGTTTTATTATCAGTTTATGGCCATATGTGATCCCACCATCGATTACTATTTGGGATGCAGCATCACCGCAAAGCAGTCAGTTATTTGCATTGATCGGTGCATTAATCTTGATCCCCGTGATTCTGATGTATACCGGATTATCCTATTGGGTATTTAGAGATAAAGTCCGGATTGGTGATGAAGGCTACCATTAAGGAGTGATGATGAAACTTTCACAGACACAGTGGTTTATTTTATTGTGGCTTGCTGGTTTTCTTGCACTGGCATTGATCGCAGGCGCATTTCGCTTTTTAATACAGTTGGCATATCACTAGGGCACAACTTAGTATTCAATTAATGGGTTGTTTTAGTATAAAAGTGGTCTGATAAATTCAGACCACTTTTTTTTATGTAGCAGACCACTTTGGCGATCCCGACGATTATAGTCATAAGCATTATGAGGATTGATCTAAATAGGGTTGGTAGAGTGTATGCAAGCTTCACTTGATCTGGCATTTTTACGCAATATGATCCATGCAGATTCAGCATTATCCTGGTCTGATTTACAACTGGCCAAGCAACTTGGTTTTGTTGATGTTGAGGCGCTAGAAACAGCATTGCAACACAGTGCGGTACTTCGGCGTCAATCGCTACAATGCACCGAGCGCCATTGTGCATCGGCACATCATTATATGATTCAAAGTTCAGTCACTGAAAATAGTCTAAGTTATTTATTTTATCCCTTCATTAGTGCGGTTTTAGAATTTAAAACCTCATTTATCGCAGCCAAACAATCGGTATTAGAAACCGTATATGCGCATTATTTTCAACTCGATGCACTGGCACTAGAACAACAACAGTCTATTAATGAAATGGATCTCTGCTTCGATTTATTGCCTGCGCATACAGATCATGCCGATATCCAGCTTTATGGTTTATGTCGGGCACTTTTAGATCCAGATTGTCAGCAGGTATATATGATTGCGGCACAAGGATTTGAGGGGCAGCAACTCTTCGGCTTAGCGCAGATCGCGAATATTGAACTGCATTCAATCACGCCAGAACTTTGCCCTCAGAACATCGCAGAGATTGATTTTAAGCAGCTGTTTTGGAAACGCAAAACTACGGCGGCCTCGATTACCTGCCAAAAAATCGCCTATATCAACGCGCCATTACTCAGCCTACAACTGAATGTGCCTTTGCAAAAAGCAGAGCATTTAATTGACGATCTACTGTATAGCGAACATATCTTCGAAAAGTTATCTGTCTTTGGCGAGTATAGCGACACCATTTTAAAACAACATCATTTAACCACTTCGAGAGCTATGCTATGAATGATTCCAAGAAACCTTTCCCTTATGTTGTCGTCGGGATTAGTATTTTATTGGGTTGTATGTTTCTAGGATTATTTTTTCTGGCAGTGACCAATGAGCCAGATTATATGCCATCACAAAAAAATAAGGCCGTGCAGCAACAATCACAGCCTGCGCATTAATGAACATTCAGCTTTGAAGTTGGTCATGTTTGATCGATCATGCTGCGCGTGATCATATACAATGCATCGATGAAGAGATTTTAATAGACGCGAATAATGCTTTATTTGGATAGGGCATTATTTCCTCACTGGATCGGATTGGATTGAAAAATGACACAAATTGAATTTATCCAATTACTGAATGACAATTTTAATCTTACCCAGGAGAAGGTGCTCCGAACCAAACTATACCTCGCGATTAAAAAAACCTTAGCCGAAGTTGATCTCGCACCTGAGTTTAAATGTCCATCGACGCGATTTTTATCAGCCCTATTGGGTATTTCTAGAGACACAGTCGAAAAGACCTATGCACAATTTGAGCAAGAAGGCATATTTTATCGTATCAAAGGCAAGGGCAGTTTTATCCGTGCCAGCGCGCAGTTACACGCGGTTGTTCCAGTACAGACAGCCAAGCACGACACCACGATTCAAGCGCAAAATCATTATTTTTTACCCCACAATTCAGAAAAATTAGAAGCATTATTCTTTGATCAGAATCTAAATTTCTTTGCCGATGGTATGCCGGAAATCCGAGATTTTCCTTTTAAAAAGTGGTATGACAGCGAGAAAAATGCATTACGTCAGCATGGCTTGGGGATTTTCCTTAAAGATAATGCCGCAGGAGATGCCTTGTTATGTCACGAGATCGCACAGTTTCTCAATCTTAATCGACATACGCAGGTGACAGCAGATCAAGTCTTGATCGTGAATAGTACCCAGCAAGCTTTATATTTATGTGCGCAAGTCCTATTTAATCCGCAAGATAAAGTCATTATGGAGAACCCCTATTATTCCAATGCCTATCACTTATTTAATTTGGTGGGCTTAGATTTATATTGTACTCCGCTCGATGCTGAAGGCTTGGATATTCAACGCTGCGATGAGCTTGAGGATATTAAAGCGGTATATGTCACGCCTGCGAGTCAATATCCGAGTGGTATCCAGATGAGTGCAGCACGTAAACAGCAGATTATTCAGTTTGCTGAGGCACATCAGAGTTACATCATCGAGGATGATTATGATGCGCTGATGCTGAATACAGAAAAAAATACCGCGATTATGGGAATGGACAGATATCAACGCACGATTTATTTGGGTTCATTTAGTAAATATATTCTGCCCAGTTTACGAATCTCTTATATGGTACTGCCGCAGGCATTAATTGAGCCCTTTAAGCGTTATCGTAATTATATTGATGGCTCAGCACCTTCGCAGTATTTTCAAGTCATATTAGCGCGATTTATGCAGACAGGGGACTATGCCAAATATCTCAAGCATATGCAGCAGCTCTATGCACAGCGCTACCAGGCCTTTATGGCGTGTTTTGATTTATATTTGGCGGATTATTTTTATCTCAAGGAACACCATCCTTGCATGCAGATCGCCTGTTATTTTAAAGCACATATTCCACATCATTTAGAGCATGCTTTGGTGCAGGGTGGGGAGATCAGAGAAATGTGGATTACCCGTTTGAGCCAGTTTTATGCCTACGATGCCGAATATGGCGTGGTACTTGGATTTAGCGCCTTGAATCAAACTGAGATTAAAGCCTGCATGTTGATCTTACGGCAGCTGATCGAAAGTGAGTTATCCCGCTGTAC
>JASLJB010000239.1 GCA_030152605.1 Acinetobacter sp.
GCCAACCACCAGAACGGTTTATGTCGTCTAACGATGCCAAGCACTTGTTTAAATGTCAGTTCGGGTGTGGTTTTCGCTTGTTGATTCGGCGAGACATACATCGGCGCTTTGAGTAACCATGCCAGTGGCAGCATCAATGCCGCCAAGATCGCACTGACCAGTAGCGCGGCAGACCAACCCATATGTTGCAGCAACAACAAAGTGGTCGGCAGCATGATGAACTGTCCAAACGAACCTGCGGCGCTGGCGATGCCCATGGCCATACCGCGTTTCTCGGGTGGTACTGCACGACCGACGGCGGAGAGCAACACCGAGAATGAGGTTGCGGAGAGCGCGAACCCAATGATCAAACCTGCACTGAGGTTGAGAAGGGCACTGCTAGAGCTAAAGGCCATCAGGATTAGGCCGATGCAGTACAGCAGCCCGCCAACGCTCACCACGATTTTACTGCCGTATTTGTCTGCTATCGCTCCGGTAATCGGTTGCACCGCACCCCAGATCAAGTTTTGCAAGGCAATCGCCAAACTAAAAACTTGATGTCCCCAGCCAAACTCATGACTCATCGGCACCAGATAGAGTCCAAATCCATGGCGTATGCCAAGTGAAATTGCCAGGACAAATGCACTCCCAATCAGCATGTAAATCATGGGTTTGGTATAAGTAGTTGAAGCCATAATCCATCCATAGAAAAGCCAGTTTAGGTATTGTAAATTGCTCAGCTTGGAATGGCGATCTAATTTATTATAAGTATCAGTTGTTTATGTTGACTTTGCTGGATTGACTGGTGAGGGCTTGAGTTTATAGGCTTTGACGCGATCGAAAATACTAAACTTGACGTTCAGTTTTTTTTCATGGGTAAAATACTGCGTGACTTGAATTAAAAGTGAAACTTAACAATGGCAATGAAAAGTGGAAGGTCAAAGTAGAAATTAAAAAAGAATAAAAAATAAAAGAATAAAGGCTGTTGGCGCTTAAGCGTACAACAGCCTTTGAGGACTGAGTTGTTGTCGTTGTTGTTGCTTGGTCCTTAATGCGTTGCGTGATTAGAAGCGATAACCGACGCCGACGTAGCTAATGATCGGATCGATATCAATTTGGGTTTTGGAGCTAATCAGTTGTTTGCCAGTATTGTTATCAGTGACTGTAATTTTGGCGTCGTTGTTCATCTTGGCATACGAGATCGAACCGACAGCAAACCAGTTTTGATTGAAGTCATAGGTGGCACCGACCGTCACGATCGGAGCAATCGCATCTGTGGCTTCAACTTTGATTCGCGGATCTGCAGAAGAGGTTTTGCCATCGAGGGCTGCTCCGGCTCTATTGTCTAAAATATTTTGGACTTTGTGGCCGGCGCTAATTAGATCGGTTTCGATCCCAGTGTTGAGTTTGACTTTGTCGAAATATGCATATATGACGCCTGCACCGACGTATGGACGGAATTTATTCACCCCTGTTTTGCCAAATTGATATTGGATTTCAGCCGCCGGTAACCAAGCACGGGCTGAAGCAGCGTTACTGCCTTGACTGAGGTTGGTGATCGGGATCTGTGTGTCAAGTGGAATATCACCAATCCCATCAATCAAAGCATTGGCAACGCCACCGATGAGCGGTGTGTCAATTTCACCTTTCGGTGTGGCTACGCCACTGAGTGGGGCATTGACTTGACCTTTACCTTTGATGTTTACAGTGGGCGGAATTCCGCCTTTAAATTGAACTGACCAATGATCGGTAAAATAATAACTGGCCATAATTCCTAAGGTATCTACATCCTGTGCTTCTAGCCCAGTATTTGGATTGTCCCAACTTTCTAAGCTGTTGATATTTGCCTTACCGCTCATGTCTGCGGTCAAGACCCCATTTTTAATTAAGCCGAGTGTTTCGCCAATAGTGGCGACCCCGAGTAGTTTTTTCTTTGCTGCATCTCCGGCTTCTGTTGGTGCAATGGCGCCAGTCACAGTATCCAAACTGACATCACCGACCTGATAATCTCCGTTTTGAACAGCCGTGCTCGCATGCAAGGCATTGGCACTGCCTTGTGGGGATGCGTGTAGCCAACCAGCAGAGATAGAAAAGCGTTTAAAGCCTTGATCTTCTTTAATTTTGAAATCAGATTTTTCAGCATGACTGAGTACTGGAAATACAGTTAAAGACAGTGCAAAAGCGACGATTTTTTTGTTCATCATTGTTGGACTCCGTGTCCTATCTTTGGTTTTTTTGAACCTTATTATTCAAAGTTTTATTCAGTTATGAGTGTTTCTTTTTAATTGATTTTTTTTATAAATTGTCTTTTTTCTTAAGCATTTCGCTTGAATTCGCTCAAAGTACGACCTTCGTGTAACAAATGTTACATAAAGGAGACGTTCAAGGTTTTTTATTTTAAATTCGCTATTTACTTAAAATGATTGTTCAAAAATGTGCGACTTGGATTCAGTGCACGAGAGGGTAGTCGCTGGAGTTTTAGAGCATGGGAAACGCTCGGCAGCTTTAGGTGTGCCGAGCGCTGTGACTCTAACTCGCCATCTAAACAGATGTTAAATGGCGAGATATGAGAGCGTTGGTCGCTTAGGCACTAAAACGTGATAAATCTTCTTCTGGACGTGCAGTGAGGATTTCGACACCGTTTGCAGTCACGAGTAGGGTGTGCTCATATTGTGCAGAAAGTTTATGGTCCTTGGTCACCACGGTCCATTTGTCACCCATCAAGCGTGTTTGCCATACGCCTGCGTTGACCATTGGTTCGATGGTAAAGGTCATACCTTCTTCTAAGATCATGCCGCTATCCGGTTGACCATAGTGCAATACTTGCGGTTCGTCATGAAACACGGTCCCGATGCCGTGGCCACAGTATTCACGCACCACACTGAAGCGTTCAGACTCAACATATTTTTGAATCGCATGTCCAATGTCGCCGATACTTGAACCTGGTTTAACCGTTGCGATACCACGATACATGGCTTCTTGCGCGACACTACAGAGGCGATTGGCGATAATCGAAGTTTCACCGATCACATACATCATGTTGGTATCACCGTGATAACCATCTTTGATTACGGTGACATCGATATTCAGGATGTCGCCATTCTTTAAGATCTTGCTTTCAGATGGAATTCCGTGACAAACCACATGGTTCACTGAGGTGCAGATGGTATGTTGAAATGCGGCTCGGCCGGGTGCTGCACCGTAGCCAAGACAGGCTGGAATCGCATTTTGTACATTGACGATATAATCATGGCAAATTGTGTCTAGTTCTAAAGTGCTGACACCCGCTTTAATATGCGGTTTGATCATATCCAGAATTTCTGCCGCAAGACGACCGGCCACACGCATCTTTTCAATCTCATCTTGTGTTTTGATTAATCGACGTGGAGCTTGATAAGTACTGTTCATGATCTTTAAAAACTTTTGGAAATTTGTATGTGACTATGGTATAAATAGCCGCCCAATTTATCAAACGCTTTTCGTGGTTAAATTTTGTCACGAGCGCTTGCTATAAATTGGAGTAAAAATCCGCACATATGTCGTCACATTACTCTGGGTGCCTGTAAGGGGTGGAGAATGCGGACATATGGAGGCCTAACCCAAACATTAAGGTAAAGAAAATGGCAGATTACAACGTAAGCATGCGCGACCTTCTACAAGCTGGCGCGCACTTTGGTCACCAAACACGTTTTTGGAACCCAAAAATGCGTCAATACATTTTTGGTGC
>JASLJB010000207.1 GCA_030152605.1 Acinetobacter sp.
TAGTTTACCCGATTGTTAAAATATAAAACCACATTGAAATTCTATCATTGGTAGTGTTTCAATGGTTTAATGATTCACAACGTTAAAGCAGGTACCAATACAGCTTATGAAACTCACCATGAATGTGTCACTCCCTGAAAACAGCGCGAGTGAATATCTGTTAATTTTAGTTGACCAAGACCATATCCAAAAAGCACAATCTACTTATCAAATCAATGAGATAGAGCAAACCCTTCAGCTTTCACAATTTAAAGCTGCTTTGGCTGAACATCTTGCACTGTTCGGTAAAATTGCTGCACAGCCCAATAGTGCTTTTGTCGGTGTTGAAAATGCCGCACAACTCAAGGCTGCTAAGTTAGCAAAAATTGCAGAGACTGTGATTAAAAATTCACAAAAAAAATTCAAACAGATTAGTGTTGATATCTCGGTTTTACCACAAGAATTACACTATCTGTTCGCACTCAGCTTGACCCAAGCTGCCTATGCATATGATGCCTATAAGTCTAAAAAAAATGAGTTTGTCTTAGAGCACATCAACTTAATTTCAAGCACGGCGCAACTCAGCAGCGCAGAGATCCAACTGATCGAAGCTATGAGCCAAGGGCAAAATTTAGCACGTGATTTAGGCAATTGCCCAGCAAATATTTGTTTCCCTGAATACCTTGCACAGCAAGCACTTGATTTGGCAGCACAGTATCCTGATCTTTTAAAAGTCACTATCCTCGAAGAGCCTGAACTTGCTGAACTGGGCATGCATGCCTTCTTGGCCGTGAGCAAAGGTTCAGACCGTCCGGGTCGTGTGATTAATATCGAATATCGTGCCGATCTTGAGCAAGCACCGATCGTCTTGGTCGGCAAAGGCATTACCTTCGATACCGGCGGCATTTCATTGAAACCTGGTGCAGGCATGGATGAGATGAAATTCGACATGTGTGGCGCAGCCTCTGTATTCGGTACTTTACGTGCCTTGTGCGAAGCCAAACTGCCGATCCACGTGGTGGGCACTGTCGCTGCTGCGGAAAATATGCCATCTGGCCACGCAACCCGTCCGGGCGATATCGTAACCACCATGAGCGGACAGACTGTTGAAATTTTAAATACTGATGCCGAAGGTCGTTTGGTGCTCTGTGACACCCTGACCTATGTCAAACGTTATAACCCTGCTCTGGTGATCGATATTGCGACGCTGACCGGTGCCTGTGTGGTGGCGATTGGTAAAGTCCTCAGTGGACTGTTCTCACCAGATGATGCATTGGCTGCGGAGATCACCCAAGCCGGTGAACAAAGTTTTGACCGCGTGTGGCGTTTGCCCGTGATTGAAGATTATCAAGAACTGCTCAACTCCAACTTTGCCGACATCGGTAACATCGGTAACGGCGGTCCACAAGCCGGTGCAACAACAGCCGCATGTTTCCTCGAACGTTTTACCCGTGATTACCGTTGGGCACATTTGGATATCGCCGGTACAGCGTGGTTGTCTGGCGCAGCCAAAGGTTCAACGGGCCGTCCAGTGCCTTTGTTGGTGCAGTTTATTGCCAATCGTGCTCAGGCACTTGACTAAAACGCGTAGACACTGAGACACATGAGCAAAATCAGCTTTTATCTATTTGA
This sequence comes from Acinetobacter sp., assembly GCA_030152605.1. Taxonomy (GTDB): domain Bacteria; phylum Pseudomonadota; class Gammaproteobacteria; order Pseudomonadales; family Moraxellaceae; genus Acinetobacter. Next base: position 1,612 of record JASLJB010000207.1, read on the forward strand.
AAAAAGCGCAGAACGGCAAGTCGAAAGCACTTGCCGTTTATGTCGTAAAATCCTACGTCAAGCGGCAAAGATTTGGCTGTATTGCCCAGACCTCGAACTGCAACAGCAACTCGATCAACAGCTGTGGCAGTTTGATCCAACTAGCTTTTTGGGTCATGGCATCGATCAGGTCGATGCGCCGATTTGTATTTCTGCGCAGCTGCCCGAGGCCGGCGAGTGGATTGTGTTTAATTTTAACAATCAAGCACTTGAACAAATGAGCCAATTTAGTCACATTATTGAAATTATTGAAAACCACGAAGCTGCCAAAGTCGTTGGGCGCGAAAAGTTTAAAAGCTATCGCCGCCAAGGACGACAGCCTCAGACCTTTAAGCTCTAGTTTGAATTTTAATTTCAGCTTAGGCTTTCAGCTTTAAACCTCAAGTTTAAACTCTCGCGCCTCATGCTTGAGTTTGACCATTTACTCAAGTTTCACCATCAACTGATCTTTCATGGGAGATGCATCGTGGCATTAAATGTCGGTCAAAATTTTAAAAAACGTTGGCTGGATGCTCCCGAAGCAGTACGTCAATCTTTTCTGGACGAGTTGATCCGGATCTGTGATCTGCTCAAACCCGAAACCGATGTGGCACATTGGTTAGATCATGATCAACGTGCCATGCAAATCGCACAACTCAATACTGAACAGGCCTATGCCGAGCGCAAAGCGGAACTGATTGAGGCGGCTCGTCTACGCAAACAACGGGCACTAGAAAAATCTTTGGCGGAAAAACGCGCCCAACAACAGGCCTATGCCGATCAGCTCTTACAAGATGAGGCACAGCAGTTTCAAGCCCAGACCCAATCGCTCAGCGTGCTACGTCAAAGTATTGAACACGATACCTTAGCCTACAGCGCCCGCTATGAAGCCAATCCGGCATCCACCGAGATTAGCAACTTTAATGCCGCAGCAGGGATTAATGCTGTTGATGTTGGCCCAGATCTAGAGAGCATCCGACTGCGTCTCGAACTTGAAGCCGAAAGCATGATCGAACAGTCTGTACAACAGTTTAGAGAAAAATTACAACACGCAGCCCAAGAAGAAATCGAATATATTCTCAGACAACATCACGATTTATAAAGAGATTGATAAGCTCGGCATGAACTAGATTTGTCCTGTCACACAACTGACATGAACAAGTCACATCATACGCCACAGCGATGATCGCTCGCCGGTCAAAAGCGAGTGAGACAACGCTAAGCGCTTAATCTTAAGGATCAAAAAAATGAATGTATTGGATCAAATTTCTGCCCAGATCATGACACTTCAGTCTGGGGAGAGATGGACGATTTCAGCGTATGATTTGTTTTTAAGTCGGGCTGATTTTCAATCTATTTCTGTATTTCTCAGCCGTGAATCCGAAAAAGGACTTTTTTCAATCGATCTCCCCCATGGACTGTGTAATTGGTTTGAACGTACCTCATTCACCATTACCAAGCTCTAAACCCTAAGCCCTCAATGCAAAGCGCCCAAGTGGTTTGGGCGCTCAGACAATTCGTGACGCAGACACGTCGTAGATCCCATCACACAAGCCGCCTAACATCTCTGCTTTACATTGGCCCGCGTTAAATTGCATTGATGACTACAGAGGCCAAGTTGCCTAGCCCAAAGCCGATACACAGCAACAAGCTGATCCAGATCCAGCCGCCAATCACGTTATAAAACATGAAACTGCCGTACTTCATACGACCAGATCCCGCAGCGAAAGGTGCAAAAGAGCGCACAAAAGGAATAAAGCGTGCGACTAAAATGGTTTTACCACCATGTTTTTCAAAATAATAATTGGTTTTGGCGATATATTCAGGCTTAAACCAGCGCGGGTGTTGATTGAAAAACTTAATACCTAGAATACGTCCAGTATAATAATTGACTGAATAGCCCAAGATGCACGCGATAATCAGCAAAATGCCCATATAGTGCAAATGCACATTATCCGCAGTCGAGCACAGTGCGCCGATGGCGATCAGTAAACTATCCCCCGGCAAGAAAAACATAAAAACTGAGCCTGTTTCAGCGAAAATAATTAAAAATAAAATGGCGTAGATCCATAAACCATAATTTTCGAGAAGATTAGGTAACATCTGTTCCATATGCAGCAAAAAATCCATCATTGCCACATCCTCATTTCAAACTTTTTCATCGTTTTCGGATCTCAGAGCATGATAAAAAACAGCCTCATTCTATATGAGGCTGTTTACATTCTACGTTTTTTTACTTTAAGAAGCCATTTTCAGCCAAAAATTCCATACTTAACTTGGATTGCGGTTCGGGTTCTGCGGCCCGATCACCGAGTAGTAAGCGTTCAATATAACGCGCCAACACATCCACTTCGATATTGACCGCTGTCCCCACTTTCCATGTTGAGACATTGGTTCTTTCGGCACTGTGTGGGATCACATTCAAGCTCAACACATGCCCACGCAAATGGTTAATGGTTAAACTGATGCCATCAATGGTCACAGAACCTTTCTCTGCCAAATACTTAGCGATATTTTTTGGCGCAGTCACTTCGAAATAGATAGAACGTGCATCTTTACGCAACAGGCTGATCGTAGCAACCGTATCGACATGACCACTCACGATATGCCCACCGAAACGGGTGGTTGGCAGCATGGCTTTTTCGACGTTGACTGTCTGCCCCACACTCCACTGCCCCATGGTGGTACGACTCAAACTCTCCAGTGAAACATCGGCCGCATACCAATGCGTGCCCCACTCCACCACAGTTAAACAGATCCCATTGGTGGCAATCGAGTCGCCCAAATGCACATCGGACAGATCCAATGCGGTTTGGATCCGCACACGCACATCGCCACCGATGCGCTGCAAACTCTCAACCTTACCTATACTTTCAATGATGCCCGTAAACATATGTTGGATCTCGTTAAGTCGTCTAACCTGATCAAGCTCAGGTCTTGAGTCTGAGATTGATCTATTTTATCTATATTCTTAATCTATATGCTGTAGCGAAACCAAAGCTGCACTGCCAGCATACTGCACTGGGCAAGATCAACTTACCACAGCGCCAATTGGGTACTTACCCCCGAAGTATCGACCCCACCCAACTCGGCAAAATGGTACAACTGACCCAACAACTGTCGTAATGTTGGCCCCGACTTGGCATGGGTATCCGTGATCACGATAAATTCCAACACGCGTGCGCGCTCGGACTGACGTTGCTTACTGACGCGATAACGCGGCACATCTTGGGTGAGTAGGGTCACTTTACCGCGCTGTAAATTGGCTTTGAGCAAATCTTTGGCTTCGATATTCCCATCGGTGGAATAGCTGGTCAGAATATAGCGTGCATTAATCGTCGAGAGCAATGTTTCATATGCTTCTTGGGCATATTTTGAGGAGTTATATTGGCTCGGTCGTTCTTTACGCCATGCACGGTCAATGCCGCTTTTGAAGCCTTTGGTATCCGGTGTCGGTAGATCGACCTGATCCCAGAGCGTCAATGAATTTAAAACGTGATAGTTACTGCTATAGGCATGTTGGTTATAGGGTGGATCTAAGTACGCCACATCCACTTCAAAACCACTCATTTGATTGGCCAAGTGCTGCGCATCCACACACCACATCTCGGCCATCGGCTGCTGGATTTTGCTGGACTCGCCGGCACAGAATAAGCTTGGGGTCAGTTGCAGTTGTGACTCGATACGCTCCAATGCGGTTTGGGTTTTACCTCCCCAGCCCTGATGGAAGCTTTTAAATACACCACTGGTATTGCTGACGAAACTGGCCGAATACAACAAGGGCGCCAACAACGCACTCATCTCAACATCATCAATCGCACCTTGGGCTTGCCAAGTCGCGATCTGTTGACGGATCGCATCGATGCGCATGCCATTGCGACGTTTAAAGAACAAACGATCTCGCGTCGGATCATAGAGCTCGTCATTGCGTGGGCAGAGATTATGCGTGACCCAGCCTTTGACTTCAGGCAAGCGGTTAAGATAGTCGATGGCTTTTTGGTAGCCGCCGAGCTCTTTAAACGCCGGGGCTGTTGGACTGGCCAAAATCGCATGATTCAGCGCATGACTATAGGGTTCCCAGTCATTGGCGATGACACGATAACCATGCTGACGTGCCAAACGAGAGACCACACCACTGCCTGCAAAAAAATCAGCAAAGATCGGCGCCCGAGTTGACCCAGTGCCCAAAGTGCCTGTCATTTCCAAGGCTTCTAAAATCAAATGCAGCAATCGGCGTTTATTGCCGAGATAAGGCACCAACTGATGGAAAAGATACTCATCTGTCGTACGTGCAGCATGACGACGCTTATGATAAACCGTTGACTCTAAACTCATACTGACTCTTGCATCGGAATTAGTCTTAAACGTAAGTCATCACCCAATTGGGTGACATCTTGCAGCTTAAAACGAAATTGTTCTGCCATGTGATTCAAATCTGCGCTGAACATTGCTCGTGCGGATTGACCTAAAAAAGTGGGGGCAACATAGCTGATCATTTGATCGACCAAGTGCTGCTGCAAAAATGCAGTTGAAAGGGTTGCACCAGCTTCCACCAAAATATCATATAGTTGATACTCTTTACATAAATGACGCAATAACGCGTCCAAATCCATGATCGGCAACTGTTGCACGCCAAGCTCAGCCAAGTCCTGACGATAAGGGCCCATGACCATCACCGTGGCAGGCTGTTGTAATATTTGGGCGCTGATCGGCAAGCGTCCCTGACGATCTAGAATCACCCGTTTCGGTTGTACCACAGCAGTAATATCCGTCACCTGAATATCCGCTGCTTGTGGTGGCAGTTGACGCACATTCAGCAGACAGTCATCCGCCAAAATGGTGTCGATCCCAGTGATGACTGCGGCAGAAAGCGCACGCCAATGCTGTACATCTAAACGCGCTGCCGGCCCAGTGATCCACTTGGATTCACCGGATGACATTGCAGTTCGACCATCTAAACTCGATGCAACTTTAAGGCGTACATAGGGCATGCCAGTCGCCATGGCTTTTAAAAAACCAAGATTGAGCTGCGCCGCTTGCGCTTCACAAACGCCTTGTGTCACTGCAATGCCTGCATCAGCTAAGATCTGGATGCCCTGACCGCCCACCAAAGGATTGGGATCATGGCAAGCCACAACAACACGACTGACACCAGCCTCAAGCAAACCTAAGGCGCAAGGCGGCGTGCGACCATAGTGCGCACACGGTTCCAAGGTCACATAGGCTGTGGCGCCTCGCGCAGCAGCACCGGCTTGACGCAAGGCAAACACCTCGGCATGCGGTTGCCCTGCACGCGGATGAAAACCCTCAGCCAGCAACTGATCATCTTTGACCATCACGCAGCCGACTTGAGGATTGGGCTTGGTCGAATATTGACCACGCTGCGCCAAGGCAATTGCATGTTGCATCCAGTATTGATCACGCGCTTCTGGATCAAGTCGGGCGGGGCTCGAGCCTGTGCCAGCTTTAGGGTCGAGCGAGTTTGAGTTCTTCATGCTGTTGATATCAGTCATGATTAAGCATCTGTTCGATCTGGCGACGAAAAGCATCGACATCTTGGAAATCTTGATAGACCGATGCAAAGCGCACATAGGCGACATGATCCAAAGCAAACAATTCCTTCATCACGATCTCACCGATACGGATCGACTTGACGTCACGCTCACCTAAACGGCGGATTTGCAATTGAATATCACTGAGTGCACTTTCGATTTGTTCTTGGGTAATTGGACGTTTTTGTAGCGCGTGCATTAAAGAACGGCGTAATTTTTCTTCATCAAAGGGTTCGTTTTTGCCGTTGGATTTAATCACGCGCGGCATCACCATTTCATAACTTTCAAAGGTGGTAAAACGCTCACCGCAGCTTAGACATTCACGGCGTCGACGAATTTGACTCCCCGCAGCGGCTAAGCGTGAGTCAATCACTTTACTATCAGCGACGTTACAAAAGGGACAATGCATATCAGTGAAACTGAATAAATAAAAAGAATGCTAGTTTAACAAAAAAATATCGTCATGTTGAGGTTTAACGCTAGATATGGAAAAAAAACAGCCCTTTTGGGCTGTTTTATACTATATATAGTGAATTGCACTGATGCTGAACTCTGCAATTGTGATCAAGTTAGCACCTGATCCTGTAGGATATGAAGACCTTAGCACGGGATATACCTTGTGCAATCTCACGCCGACCTTCTTTGCTGTTTCAGAATCTCAGCATAAGCTGATTATTCAATACGTTCACCATGCTGACTCAAGTCCAGACCCATACGTTCATCTTCAGACTCAACTCGAATCCCGATCACCACATCAATGAGTTTCAACAAGATAAAGGTACCGATGGCTGAATAAGCGATCGTGGCCAAAACCCCTTCGGTTTGAATCCAAAGCTGATGCAGGACATTGCTTGGCGCATCCTCACCCATGATAAATTCACTGGCAAAGACCGCAGTTAATAGTGCACCGACGATCCCGCCCACGGCATGTAGACCAAAAGCATCCAATGAATCATCCGCTTTGAGCATACGTTTCAACCATGTGGTCGCCCAGAAGCACACGATGCCGCCGACTAAACCCATGATCAAGGCACCGCCCACCGTGACAAATCCCGCTGCTGGCGTAATGATCACCAGACCTGCAATCGCACCCGAAGCCCCACCAAGAACAGAGGCCTTACCACGAACCACTTTTTCTGCGATCAACCATGCCAAAGCAGCAGTTGCGGCAGCGACTTGCGTGGTCACCAACGCATAAGCCGCTGAACCATTGGCACCTAAGGCAGAGCCACCGTTAAAGCCGAACCAACCAACCCACACCAAGCTTGCACCGATCACGGTCAAAGTTAAGTTATGTGGCGCCATAGATTCTTTGCCGAGACCAATACGCTTGCCCAACATATAGGCTGCAACCAAACCCGCGACCCCAGAGTTGATATGCACGACGGTACCACCGGCAAAATCAAGTGCGCCGTCTTCCATCAACCAACCACCACCCCAGACCCAATGCGCAATCGGTGCATAAATCACCACCACCCAAATACTGATAAAGGCCACAAAAGCACTAAATTTCATACGTTCAGCGATGGAACCACTGATGATCGCCACAGTAATAATGGCAAAAGTCATTTGAAAGATGACAAAGAGAATTTCTGGAATAGTCCCACTGAGAATATCGGTACTGATGCCGTTGAGCATGATTTTATCTAGCCCACCGACAAAGGCATTGCCGCTGCCAAAGGCCAAGGAATAACCGATCACCACCCAGGCGACACTGACGATCGCGGCAGCAACAAAGCTATGTGCCATGGTGCTCAGGACATTTTTTTTACGCACCATACCGCCGTAAAACAGGGCCAAGCCAGGAATCGTCATCAGCAAAACCAATGCAGTAGAGATCAGTACCCAAGCCGTATCACCGCTATCCAGCACAGGCTTGGCTTCAGTTGCTGTTGTTTCCGTCGCCGCAGTCAATGCGATCGGGTGCTCGGGCAGCGTGTCGCTGCTTGAAATACTTGGATTGGTGGTGCTTTGATTGGATAAAACTGTTGTTGTCGTTGCTGTCGTGCTGTTGGCAACAGCAGCATCTGTAGATGTTGGATTTGGAGGTGTTTTCGTTGTTATTGCAGTATTTGTTGTAGTAGTCGGTTCAATTGCCTCGTCTTGGGCCCAGGCAGTTGAACCTCCTAATAATGCGCCAGTCAAACTGAACGCAAGCAGCATTTTTTTCATTTGCATTTCCCCAACCTAAATTTTCCAGTTATGCCTTAATCAGCACAACGAGCAAATTTTATGCCAATTTAAACAGCATCTGCGCCAGTCTCACCGGTACGGATACGGATCACTTGTTCTAAATTGGTCACAAAGATTTTGCCATCACCAATTTTGCCAGTGCTAGCAACGCGAGTAATAGACTCAATGACCGCTTCCACCATCTCATCGCTGATTGCGATTTCGATCTTCACTTTAGGTAAGAAATCAACCACATATTCTGCACCGCGATACAGTTCGGTATGCCCTTTTTGACGACCAAAGCCTTTAACTTCGGTGACCGTGATTCCTTGAACACCTATCTCAGAGAGTGCTTCACGCACATCATCCAATTTAAATGGTTTAACAATTGCAGTTACAAGTTTCATGTTGTTTTCCTTCGGCTTTTTTCACCAGTAAGGTTCTATGTTCAATTTTCATGCCAAAACCTTTGTAGCGGTTGGGGGTGCTACTCAGTTTTGTCATGCGTTGTCTTTATAACCTATTTTATACTGTAACTCCTGCTTTAGGATTGAAAAAAACGTATTGATGTTATGGATTTTTTAAATTTAATCATCGGATGGTTCTATCTTGTTGGTTGAATATCACTTAGTACTAGGGTCTATCTAGAAGCGATGCTAAACTGCCAAATTCAAGTGCGACTGACATGGAGCTGAAATGATTGACACCTTAATACAAGCGATTTTGGAGCAAGTGCAACAACCGCAAAAAGATTTAGAGCACAATTTGCGTGCACTGCTGAATGAGGCTGTCACCAAAATGGACTTGGTCTCGCAAGACGAAATTCAACGCCAACAAACAGCACTCGATCAAGCCAATCTACGTCTGCGCCAGTTAGAAGCACAATTGAACCAAATCCAATCCTCACTCACACTCGGCGATACGCAACACTGATCCAGCGCATACTGTGCACCTGATGGGTGCATCAAAAGACTAAAAAACGATCAACAATAAAGCAAAATGGAAAATAACAATGTCTTTTGCCAAAATTTACACCCGAGGGCTGCTGGGTCTGCATGCGCCTTCGGTTGAAGTTGAGGTGCATGTGAGTCAGGGACTGCCGTCTTTGACCATCGTTGGTTTGGCAGAGGCTGCGGTTCGAGAGAGCAAAGACCGTGTGCGTTCTGCGATCATCAACAGTGGCTTTCAATTTCCCACCAAACGCCTCACCATCAATCTCGCACCTGCGGATTTGCCCAAAGATGGCTCACGTCTCGACCTGCCGATTGCTTTAGGCATCCTGATTGCCTCAGGACAACTACCAGAAAACAGCACTGATGACTTTGAATTTGTAGGTGAATTGGCACTTGATGGTCATTTACGTCCCGGTACTGGTACCTTGAGCATTGCCATGGCCTGTCAGAAAGCAGGCCACAAGCTGATGCTTTCGCATCAAAATGCAGCAGAAGCAGCAAAACTTCCCGATATCCAAATCTATGCAGCCCGGCATTTAAAAGAGGTGTGCGAACACTTTTTAAAACTGCACCTGCTTGAAGCAACCCAACCAAGTCCCTTTGAACAACAGTTGCATTACAGCTTAGATTTGTCCGATGTAAAAGGTCAGTTAAGACCACGGCGTGCCTTAGAAATCGCCGCTGCTGGCGGACACTCCATTCTATTTCGCGGCCCACCCGGTACCGGAAAAACCTTATTGGCCTCTCGACTGCCCAGCATCCTGCCGCCCTTGACCACCCAAGAAAATTTAGAAGTCGCCAGTATTTACTCGGTCAGCAATCACCAACATCCCTTTGGACAACGCCCGTTTCGTGCCCCACATCACACCGCATCCGCAGTGGCCTTGGTCGGCGGAGGTTCACAACCCAAGCCGGGGGAGATTACCTTGGCACATTTGGGGGTGTTGTTTTTAGATGAGCTACCTGAATTTGATCGCAAAGTACTCGAAGTACTGAGACAACCGCTGGAATCTAAAAATATCGTGATTTCTCGGGCGTCACGTCAAATTACCTTTCCAGCCAATTTTCAACTGATCGCGGCCATGAATCCCTGCCCGTGCGGTTATGCCTTCAACCAAGACAGTCGCTGTCAGTGCTCGACCGAGGCGATCAAGCGCTATCAGAACCGCATCTCTGGTCCATTGTTGGATCGTATCGATTTGCATATTGATGTGCCGCCACTCAAAGCGCAGGAACTGCATGACAAAAGCGACGTCGAGAACTCATCTCAGGTCAGGGAGCGCGTTACCCAAGCCTATCAGTTGCAGATGCAACGCCAAGGTCATCTCAACCAAGCACTCAGCCCCAAACAACTTGAAACCCATGCCTTGCTTGATGAAGCCTCCAGTCAGATCTTGGATCAAGCCCAGCAACGCCTCAACCTGTCTGCACGCGCTTATCACCGCATCATTCGTGTCTCACGTAGTATTGCGGACTTGTCTCAGAGTGAGCAGATCCAAAGCCAACACCTCAGTGAGGCGCTGTCTTATCGGCGTCAAGATTTGGGTTAAGCCTGGCGTTAGAACGCGTATTTAACGCCAAAGACCACTTTATTTTTTTGCTTTTCATTCAGACGATCATAGCCGGCCACGATCAAATCCATATTCATCTCAGCCCCAGTATTGCCCAAAGGATGGCTGACACCGAGGGTCAGATGACGGAATCCAAAGTCCTCTGTGGTTTCCACATATTTATCTGAATCATTATAGTAATAGGCGCCAAGCGTGGCATGCCCAGTAAAGTCTTGTGGCAAGGCATGGCTATAGCTGGCTTGTAGATAGGTATCGCCACGGTTGCCGGCAATACTATTATTGGTCAAAGTCTGTGCACTGAGTTCGAGATCTTTATAATTTAAGCCCAGTAAAGTCTCAAAACTTTCTGATTTGGCATCTGATTCATAATAGTAGTAATACGAGCCGCCCACGGTATATGACCAGTCGTCGTTGATCTGACCGCGATAGCCAACATTGAAATCATGTTCAAACGCATCACGACCGGTGTACTCATCCAGTTCAGGATCAAATTTACTCAGCGAGTAGCCCAATGTTGATCCCCAGTAACCCAAATAAAAACCAGATGGATGATTATATTCAAGCCCAGCTTGTATCGTGGCTTTGTTGTTTTCTGGGCTATTGGTCATGCCTCGGAAGTCATAACTTGAGAGTACGCTAATGTCGCCTGTGACCTCCCCCGGAAATGGCCATTTTTTACTTTCTTCGGCCATACTCATGCTTGATACAGCTGATAACACGGCCGATAGACATAATTTTTTGTTTAAATTCATCAGATACTACTCCCCTCATATAGGCAGATCGTTGTTGTGTTGATGCACGTTAAATACTTTTTTGATAAATGCAATTGCTATGCCATTTTTTTTAGAAAAATAATCTCTTCAGTATTACAGCGTGCTTTTGTGATCAACGGTTTATCATCGAGCCTTTCTTGAGCACTTCTCGACTCTTCCTTGACTCTTTCTTGACTGCCTTCTGACGCTTGTCTGAGCTGTGTTAGACGCGAAAACTGTATGCAATATACAGTTGGGAGTTAAATCACTAGCGATTAAAGCACTGCCTGATTTGGCAGCAAATCTGCATACGCGGCTTATGACGTATTAACGCTAAGTATTGAGTTAAAACTGCAAAGTCTGTATCGACACGCCATGCATCGACCAGGATCGCGCCAGTTCAGGTGAGGATAAAAATATAGATTTATGCTTTGAGGAAACACGATTTAAAACAGTAAAAATCACGGTTTACCATCTCAACACAGACGCGGATTATAAATAATTACTACACAGTTTCAGCTTTTAAAAACCCATCTACGGCTTCAAACCGTGTCATAAAACACTGAACCCATAAGCAAAAATTCTGCAAAAAAAATGCATCGCGCTCAGGCGATGCATTTGCATAGAGATGGTCAAATTGGGGTTGCGATTAGAATGCGTAACGCATGCCTGCAACCACCATATTTTTCTGGTTATCACCACTGCGGTTTTCGCCGCCAATCACATATTTCACCCAACCTGTGGCTTTAGGGTTATTCAATAAATCATGTGACACTTGGATCGTAGCATGACGCATCACGAAATCTTCAGTGGTCTTGATCACGCCACCATTTTTACCGCCTTCGTACTTCCCGCTGTCTTGGAACCAAGAAAAACCACTGCTCAGATTAGCTTTAAAACCTTGCGGTAATGGGTGTTCATAGCCCAGTTCCATATAGGTATCGCCTTGATTCATATAAATTGTGTCATTTAAATAAGACTGAAGACTGAATGACACCGAGTTACCTAAGCTGGTACTCAATGGATGATTTAAAAATACACCCGCCTCAACACCGGTAGAATGGTCACTGCCCGGATAGACATAAGTCGCCACTTGCAGATCGTAGCTGAGGTCGTTGTATTTATTGGCATAACCTAATAAGAAATCGTGCTCATAAAAATCAGGCGATGAGGCCTTGATTTTGCTCTGCGCGTCCGCAAGTTCCTGCCCTTTCAGCTGAGGGTTGTTTTTTGCAAAGTCGGCTTTTTTCTGATCTTCAGAAAAAGAATAACCCAGCTTAGATCCCCAATATCCTGCATAAAAACCCTTATAGCTGAGCCCCAAACCCGCCTGAATGGTCGCGTCATCATTTTCAGGACCGTTGGTACCGCCACGCGAAACATAGGCTGAAACTGCACTGATCGAACCATTAAACTCGACTTGGTCTTGTTTGGTCTGTTGTTGAACTTGCTGTTGCTGTTCCAATTGTTGCTGGGTATCTTCCTGAGCGAATGCTGCAAATGAACCACACGTTGCCAATGCGCCTAGCATAATTGTTAATTTATTCATATATAAGATTTGAGCTTCGTGAGTGAAGTCAGATTATAATCATAAAAATCGATCGTTTAAAATAACTATAGAATAATATAATTTAACATTATGATTTTATATGCACATAATCCCTCCGCAGCACATTTTTTAGCGTTTTTTCGCTGCGTAATATGTGAATCATTTGGTGTTTATTTGGCACAGCTCCAACAGCACTACATGTCTGATCGGATTATGGTTTACTTGAATTACGCATGGGCTGAAACAAAATAACTTTTCAAATCGTCATAAATGTCATATCGTTCGTTTTATGAGAAGTGGGGGCAACTTTTCAGGGCGAGTTGATAATTAAAATGGATTTTGCAATTTAAATATCAAGTTGAAGGATGATTTTACGCTTAGGTCATTTTAAAGCGTTTTACCAATTCGCTAAATTCTGCTTAAAACAAAATTTTTTAAATTAATTTTCTATGAGGCATTCAATGCTAAATGCACAAAAGCTAACCATTGCGGCGATGGTTCAAGTGCTGATGATTTCAGCCACCTATGCCAGTGAACAAAGTGAAGCCAAAGGCTTTGTTGAAGATGCGCACGCATCAGTACTCTTCCGTAACGCTTGGATTTATCGCGATAAAAAAGATCCTGGCGTCCATGACCAAAGCTCTTGGGGCCAAGCTGCTATTGCAGATATCGACTCTGGTTTTACCCCGGGTGTGGTGGGTTTTGGTTTAGGTCTTGTTGGCGATTTCGCGTTTAAAATCGGTGATAACAAACATTCTGCTCAAAGCATGATTCCACGCTACAGCACAGACGGCTCCCCCTATGACCAATGGGGTCGTGGCGGCGCCAATATTAAAGCACGTATCTCCAACACCACGGTTCGCTATGGTACACAGATCGTGGAACTCCCAGTATTACAAAGTAATACCGGCGCGCGCCTCCTGCCTGAGTACTATACGGGTACCTTGTTGACCAGTAATGAAATTAAAGGTTTACAAGTAACTGCGGGGCATTTCACCAAGAACCAATATTCAGATCATATCGCCACCGACCAAGGTCACTTAAAACGTGCGGTGGTGTATGGTGCAAAATACAAATTCGATGATCAACTCACGGCGTCCTACTATGGTGCAGATCTCAAAGATGCACTGAATAAACACTATCTAAATCTGAACTATAAGTACCCATTGGCGCAAGGCGACAACTTGACCTTTGATGTCAGTGGCTATCACACCAAATTCAAAAAAGATATTTACGATAAAATCGAATATGCGGCCAGTGGCGAAAGAAATACAGATAAAACCAACAATATCTGGGCGGTATCAGGACAATACGATACTGGTCCACACAGTGTTTTAGTGGCTTATCAACAAAACACCGGTAATGCCGGCTTTGTTTATGATGTTGCAGGCTCTGGTGGTAGTAGTATGTACCTCCCTAACTCATATCTTTCTGACTTTGTTGGTAATGGTGAGAAATCTGTCCAAGCACAATATTCGGTTAACTTTGACAAACTCGGCGTGCCGGGTCTGACATGGACCACCGCCTATGTCTATGGTTGGGATATCAATGTGACCGATAAAGGCCGAGTCACCAATGATGATGCCAGAGAGCGTGAGTTCTTTAACCAAGTCAAATACACGGTGCAAACCGGTGCAGCCAAAGACCTCAGCGTTAAAGTCCGTAACTCGATTTACCGTTCTGACAAAGACTATGGTGCAACCTATATCGGCAGTACCGATGAATGGCGTGTCTTCGTTGAATATCCTTGGAAATTATTTTAATTGATTTAATTGTTTTGACTACGCTCAAAACTTAACATTTAACATTTAGAACAAAAAAAACCTACACCCTCAAGGTGTAGGTTTTTTTATGCCGCTCAAATCATGTCGTACATCATCTGAGCTAAAAGCAATCGGGCTTATTTTGCAGCTTCGATTGATTTTAGGATTTCAGCTTTCGCCACGTCAGAACCTTCCCAGCCATTGAGTTTAACCCATTTGCCTGGCTCTAGATCTTTGTAGTGTTTGAAGAAATGCTCGATCTGTTGGATCAACAACGGTGGAAGATCGGTATATTCTTGCACGTCTTTGTAGAGCGGGCTCAATTTTTCATGTGGAACAGCGATGAGTTTAGCGTCAATACCGCCATCATCTTCCATGTTCAATTTACCCACTGGGCGGCAACGAATCACCGAACCAGGCACTACAGGATGAGGTGTTACCACGAGTACGTCTAGTGGGTCACCATCTTCAGATAATGTATTTGGAACATAACCATAGTTCGCAGGATAGAACATGGCAGTACCCATAAAACGATCTACGAATAAAGCATCTGAATCTTTATCGACTTCATATTTGATCGGTGCGGCATTAGCAGGAATTTCGATAATGACAAAGATATCATTGGGTACATCTTTACCCGCAGGAATATTACTGTAACTCATAACACACTCTTTAAAAGCTTAGGTTGTATTTAAAAATCTCGGCAATTATAACGCTTTATTACGCGAACTGTTTTCAATTATACAATTT
>JASLJB010000299.1 GCA_030152605.1 Acinetobacter sp.
AGGTCCACCTGACAAGATAATCCCTTTAGGATTAAAATCTCGAATCTCTTGTTCAGATAAATCATAAGCATACATTTCAGAATAGACACCTGCTTCACGCACGCGGCGAGCAATCAGCTGACTATATTGCGAACCGAAATCTAAAATAAGAATACGGTCTTCAGTAATTTGAGTATGAGAAGTCATGGCAGAAACTATGAATGGCTGGCGAAATAAGCGCTGCATTCTAGCATTTTTATTGCGGATTAGCACATGATTCACGCGTGGAAGCTGTGCTCAATTTTGATGATTTTTAATTTAAATCCCGAGTCTTCGACAAAATCTGGCTAAAAAGTCGAAATCACGGCATTGCTGCAAAATCGACACCTTGCAGACAGCCTCCTGCATCTAGGTATGAATTCTAACAAAGCAGTTTTAAGCTCAGTGGATCAGAAACTAAAATATACCGCTTAAACACTCCCCGACTTTGGCAATGCTCGCGCACTGCGACGGGCTGTAAATTAATTGATTTGCATACAGACATTTGCGGGTGGGGCTGCTAGGATTTGTGCATAATTTTGCACAGTTTTGGCCTTATGGATTTACTTAATTTTATCTTGCACGTAGATGAACACTTATTTGAATTTATCACCAATTATGGCACGTGGATTTACGCCATTTTATTTTTGATTATCTTTGTAGAAACCGGTTTGGTGGTGATGCCTTTTCTACCGGGTGATAGCTTACTGTTTGCTGCGGGTGCCTTGGCTGCATCGACAGGGGCAATGAATCCGTGGTTACTGATCTTTCTCCTCTTTATTGCTGCGGTTGCAGGCGATACCCTGAATTATCATATTGGTAAATATATTGGGCCACGGGTATTTGAGTTAGATTCTAAATTTATCAATAAACAACACTTACTCAAAACCCATGAATTTTTCGAACGTCATGGTGGTAAAACCATTATCTTCGCGCGCTTTATTCCGTTTGCGCGAACCTTTGCGCCCTTTGTTGCAGGCGCAGGCAGCATGAATTATAAGTTTTTCCTGACCTATAATGTCATCGGTGGCTTTCTGTGGATTGCGTCGTTTATTACCTTGGGCTATTTGTTTGGCAATATGCCGATCATCAAAGATAACTTCACCTATTTAATCTTCGGGATCATTATCTTGAGCGTATTGCCTGCCATCGTCGGCTTTATTCGACATAAGTTTGCAAGCAAGTCCAACCACCAAACTTAAAAGAAGCGAAAGATCACCGGCAGCATACACAGCATCAGCAGCATCGCCGATCCTTTATAAACGCGATTGGCGCGCAGATGCTGTACCCGACCGGCCAAGATGGCACGGCCAAAATAGATCCAGAACAATGCACACGGGATCAAACACAGGGTAAACACTGCAAAGACCGTGAAATAGCTTTCAAATGAATTCCAAGTTTCAATCGGCAGAATACCGACTGCAAATAAAATCGTTTTTGGATTTTTAATAATTGAGATAAAAAACTGATGTGGTTTGAGTGCCAGATAACTTTGGCGTTGTTGTTGAATATCCACATTTTTCCATAAATGGAAGGCCAGCCACAGCACATACAGCGCGCTGGCAAAATGTAATATATGAATCAGCATCGGCCATGTCGGCATGGTCAAGTGGATGATCAAAGCCCAAATCCCAATCCCATAGAGATAACCCACGATCTCAACTGGGATGAGCATCAGACTTTTTAAGATGCCTTGATGATGTGCGGCGTTTGCCAAAAACGCATTGCTCGGGCCCGGAATCAGAAAAACCGCCACGATAGCGAAAACAAACAACCAACTCTCGATCATCGAGGATCCTCATCTTTCAAAGTGTCGCACACCATAAACGATAAGTAATAAAATAAACAAGTTGCAACTTTCGAATCAGCGTGACTGCGATGTCATGATTGAAATAAGAATTGAAATATTGCTTTGATTTTTAAAGAGTTATACTGGAAATATTTTGTTAAATATACACGGGTTCCTGATTTCTCAAAACCAGAAACCCATCACATTATATTTGATCAAGCTATCAATTAACGTTTAGGAATCTGCGGGCAGTTTTTGAATTGTGCCGCTTGGCTGAGCGCATCTTGCTGACCGTATAGACGTGAAAGTTCAGTATTTTTGGTATTGGAAGACTGACCCATATTGACAGAGACCGAAGGCCCAAAGCCCCATCCGCCACGTCCCCAACCGCCACCAAGTCCGACACCCACACCGACACCGGTACGTTTTGGGGTTTGTACGCCGTTGTTAATGTATTGTTGGATACGATTAAACTCAGCATTGATTTGACCGCAGCTCATGGCTTGATATTGCGTTGGCGACACATAGGTCGGTTTCACCGTGCTGGCACAGCCGGTCATCAGCAGCGCCGTGCCGATGGCGAGACTTGCGAGAGAGAAAGATTTCATATTGATCTCGATAATTTTATTGTTGATTTGGTAGATGTTCGATTTCATTGAACAACGCTTGATAGGCCTGCGTCAACTTATGATCTTTGGCCAAGTAAATTAAAGGCATATTTTTATAGTGTGACTCTTTCATCACCACCGAGGGCGGCAACATGCTCTCAAGCACAGGAAGTCCCTGATCTTTCAGACTTTGTACCACTTCGCGCGGCAGTTTGGCTTGGGCTTGAAACTGATTGACCACGATGCCCTCGATTTGCAGCGCATCATTATGATCATCTTGGGTTTCAACGATATTTTCAATCAAGCTATGTAAGGCCCGTTTAGAAAACACATCACAATCAAATGGAATCAACACACGATCTGCGGCGATTAAGGCGGATAAGGTGAAAAAGTTAAAGGCGGGTGGTGTGTCGATATAAATGCGGTCATAGTCCGCAGATAAGGTGTGCAGTGCATCGCGCAATTTATAAATTTTATGTTTGGCTTCAAGCGCATGCGCCAAGTTGCCCAAGGTCGGACTTGCGGGCAAAACATCTAACTGCGCAAAAGGCGAATGGTGCACGATCTGCTGCAATTTTTTCTGCCGCGGTTTGATCAATGATCCTATCGCACTGCCGATTAAACCTTTTTGACTATTGCTGCCGAGCACCTCATCAAAGAAGTGTTCAATATTGGGCTCAAGCGCAGGCTTGTCTGCGGTATAAGTTGCATCGTCACCGAGCAGATATTGGCTTGAGTTGGCCTGAGGATCGAGATCGACCAGTAGGGTTCGAAAACCATGTGCTGCACTCATCGCGGCCAAATTGACCGCAATACTTGATTTACCCACACCGCCTTTTTGATTAAATACCACACGCGTCTGCATAGAAAGCCTCAATTTTAAAATTATTATTCAACTGAAATTAGACCGCAACTCAAAGGACCTCAGCGCGTTAAACACGCGCTTCAGCACCTAACTTAACTAAATACTGGTTTGATCATTACCAAAGCCAGAATCGCAATAAAAGTCACTGCACCAATCCCAAGACCGGCACGGCGCTGCGCCAACAGAATACTTTGATCGCGTTTATAGGTTTTAATTTGGCTCGACAACAACACCAAAAATAAAATGATTTTGGCGTAGAACCAAGGCTGGACTTGGAAGTCGTTCATGACCAATAAGGTCGCACCTGTCACAAACAACACGGTATAGCTTAGATGTTGCAAGCCCACAAATAGCGTTCTGCCTTTATTGCTGGGCTGTTGTCCTTGGGTCCCGACAAATAAAGTCAAACCGCGTAGGATAAATACGCTGAGTGCCAAGGCAACACTGCTCATATGTACAATTTTTATAATCAGATGAGTATCCATGGTCATTCTTGATCCTTAAACTTTAGGCGCATGTGCGCAATCTGGACTCGCCGGTGCCTGCCCCTGCCACTCTTGGGGTGCATAGGCATGAATCGCCAAAGCATGAATCTTGCCTGGGCTGAGTAAATCTGCTGCTGCGGCATATACTTTTTGATGGCGTTGTACCAAACGTAGGCCTTGGAATTGTTCGCTGACGATCACCACTTTAAAGTGTGATTCCTTGCCCGGAAAATATCCGCCGTGGCCTGAAGATTCATTGAGGATTTGTAGCTGTTGCGGCTGTAAATCACTTAAGCATTCAGTAAGTTGCTGTTCGAGGCTCATTTGAGTCATCCTTTAAACTTGGATCATGAGATAAATTACCTGAGTATAACCTATCGCTGTCGTATTGCTTCAGCCCTGAAGTGAGCATATTCGAATCAAGCGCACTGCTCGTTTCATCACAAGTTCACCCCTAAAAGCTAAAAAACCACGCAAAGTGATTTTATTTTATGCAATCAGTCAGTTGTTGCATAGAAAATTCTTGACCCTCTGATTTGTTACTGTATTATAGCTCGCATGCGGGAATAGCTCAGTTGGTAGAGCATAACCTTGCCAAGGTTGGGGTCGGGAGTTCGAGTCTCCTTTCCCGCTCCAGATATTTAAAAAACCCC
>JASLJB010000354.1 GCA_030152605.1 Acinetobacter sp.
ATCATTTTCTTTGCCTCATTTTTCCCACAGTTTGTGCATGTTACGCCGAATGTGGATCACAGCTTGATCCTGCTAACGCTGACTTGGATTGTGTTGGATTTTGCCACCTTGAGTGGGGTGTACCTGTTGTTCAATCGCCTGTCTCAATCAAAGATCTATCCGAAACTACTCATGGGCTGCGGCCTGATCCTGATCGCAGTTGCGGTGTTTGGGGTGTATAGCACTTTATTTTAAGGGCGTGATCAAGCGCAGCAGACTGGCTTTAGTGGCTGCAGCGACCTCTGCATCATAGCCTTCGACCAAGAAACGACTGATCAACCCCTCGATCAGCAGTGCAAATAGGCTGCTGATCTCATCTGCATGTGCCAAGCCTTGGCCATGCTGCTCGATGCCTTGGCACTGCTGTTTGATATAGTCACGTAGCCACAGTTTATGCGCACGCGCGAGCTGAATCACCTCCTGATCCTGCCCAGAAGACTCTGCCACGGCACGCACAAATAAGCAGCCCTTAAAGCGATCACTTTGAAACCATTGCATATGCCAATCCATAATGCGCTGTAGCGCCTCAGCTTGGTCATGCCCGGCAACATAATCCAGCAAGGACTGACGATAATCTTGATCTCTTTTCTTGAGCACTTCCGCGATCAATTGCTGCTTGTTTTTAAAGTAGGTATACAGCGTGGTTTTGGAACAACCTGACTGATCACGAATCAAATCCACACCCACGGCGACAAAGCTATGCTGATTAAACAACTGCTCAGCGGTATCTAAAATTTTTTCTGCAGATTTGGACATCAGAATTCCTCTTCGAAGATTGGTGATTTTTATTGCTATCAGTACAGATCTGTACTATTTTAAACTCTAAGCGAAAACCGCCCAATGATCAACCGAGGGACAGTGTGATGACGTCGATATTTGCTGTGCAAAAAAATAGTGCTTCGGCACCCGCCTATGCGGCTATGCTACGTGGTTTAGTCGGTGGAAGTTTAAGTATTTTTGTGTTGTTACTGCTGAGTCAGTGGTCGCAGCATGTCTGGGTCATGGCACCGTTTGGAGCCAGTTGTGTCTTGCTGTATGCGGTGCCGCAGTCGCCGTTGGCGCAACCGCGTAACATCATCTTGGGACATGTGCTGTCTGCCAGCGTCGGCTTGCTGATGCTCAAGCTGTTTGGTGCGGAGCTGTGGAGTATTGCATTGGCTGTGGGGATCGCGATTGCCTTGATGCAGGGCTTGCGCTGCGTGCATCCACCGGCAGGGGCCAATCCATTATTGATCTTATTAACAGCACAAAGTGTGGACTATGCTTGGAGTTTTTTGCTCTTCCCCGTGTTGTCCGGTGCTTTGACACTGGTTGGGATCGCGTGGATCGTGAACAACATCAAAGCTGAGCAACCTTGGCCCAGTACAACGGGAACAGGCTGGTGGAGCCGTCGCGCAAAGAAAAACGCTTAAACGCGCCTTTAAAGCCAATTAAAAAATCCCCCTGCAATGCCGCGCATTGCAGGGGGATTGAATTAAGCATCAATACGATCAAATATTCAGCTTGAACCGGCGATTTAAACCTTTTGTGCCAAACGGTACTGTACGATTTCTTCCACACTGATCAGTGTCAGTTGATGGGTCTGTGCATAGGCCAAAACCTGAATCCCAGCAGACATTGAACCATCAGGATTGGTCAACTCACACAACACACCGGCAGGGGAAAGTCCAGCCAGACGCGCCAAATCGACCGAACTCTCGGTATGGCCGCGACGACTGAGCACACCACCGTCACGGGCACGCAAAGGAAAGATATGACCGGGACGATTCAGATCCTCGGCAACCGCACCGGGGCGGGTGGCTGCTTGAATGGTGGTAACGCGATCTTGGGCGGACACACCAGTGGTCACCCCTTGTGCGGCTTCGATGGTCACAGTAAAGGCGGTGCCAAATTGACTGGAGTTGCTGCTGACCATCGGTGGTAGTTCAAGATGATCGGCCTGTTGCTCGGTCAAGCATAAGCAGACGATGCCTGAACCATCACGAATCATACGCGCCATGGTATCGACATTGAGGGTATCCGCAGCCACGATCAGATCGGCTTCATTTTCACGGTCAAAATCGTCCATGACAATAATGGCTTTGCCTTGGCGTAGATCTTCGAGTGCTTGTTGGATACGTTGTTCAGCCGGCGCAAGTGCGGCAAAGAAAATTTCGGGTTGAATTAAACTAGACATTGAAACGCTCGCGTAATAAGAAAAATACGATTGAACATTTCAGGACATAGGTGAAAATAGGCTCGTAACAAAACCCGAGGGCTCGAGTTGTGGTGACGTCGTCTTCTTTCATCCGGACTATACCGTCGGCTTTGGCATCTCACCAAATCTGCGTGCAATCCGATATCGGACTGCATGCTCGTGGGCTGATTAAATCAACAAAACTAAAATACGATCTTGTGTTTAACTTACCACCGGTGGGGAATTACACCCCGCCCTGAAGCGATGTCTGAAAAGTATACCTCAGAATAGTGGCTAGGGTAGGTGTTTTTGTTTAGAAAGATCAGTGCTATAAATAGAACAATAATTCAATAAACGACTTACTTCGATCTTAAGGTCTGTTGACGCCGATGCAATACAGCAATCGGGTCGCCGAGATCAGGAACATCTGTTATGCCTGTTTTTTTTGTTTTGTCATTTTCTGCATCGCGGGTGAATCGGGCTTACGTTGCTCAGCCGATGCATAATCGCCGCGAGTCTCTGTGGGAGGTGACGATTTGAATCTCTCGATGCAATTTGCCAGTTTAGATCGGCAAAAATTTATCCATCATCTGTTGATCATGGGGCTGGCCTTAGTGGGCAGTGCGGTGATTTATCTGATTGCGGCCAATTGGTGGATGATCAATCCTGCCGTGCAATTGGCGATACCACCGAGCTTATTATTGCTGACTGCGCTGGTCAGTGTGGTGTTGCCCCTACAGACTTGGATGCGTCAGACACTACATACGCTGTGTGGCTTGTGGATCGGTTTGAGTTTGGCGGTGATCGGTCAGGTCTATCAAACTGGGGCAGACAGTTATTTACTCTTTGTGCTGTGGGGGGTGTTGTTATTGCCATGGCTATATCAACCCAGTGTTACCACTGACCCTGATCAACCGACTTCTCAGACCGGAGGCACCAATATCGGGGTGTTTGCGATCTTTAGCGTGGTGACACAACTCGCTCTGTTACTGTTCTTTAAACAGACCTTTTGGTTGGATCTGTATCCCTTTGGCTATATTGCGGCGCTGAACCTGTGGAGCGTACTGCTGTTTATCCTCTGTGTGGCGTACTTTCCGGCCTTACGTTATGTGCTACTGATCTTTTTTGGCGTGGTTGCGGCACTGAGCATGATCGGCTTTGTGGATCATGGGCGTGGCTATTATTTGGCATCCGCGCTGTTCCTGCCATTGATGAGCTTGCTTTATTTTTATCGTCAGGGTAAGCCTTTGGCCACCAGTTTGGCGGCACTCAGTCTGGGGATCAGCATCACGGTGTACTTGGTACATTGGATGGTCGAGTTTAATTTTGATTCGGTGATCGGCTTGAGTTTTAGTTTGGCCGTGCTGATTTTTGTCTGGTTTGCTGGTCTGAGCATGCTGCTGAAAAAGCTTTTGCCGGATACGCAGTTCCATGTGATTCCCTTGGCCTTTGGTGCGTGGTTGGCCGGGCTATTACTGGCTGTCGGTGTATTGGTCAGTTGGCAAAGCGTCTCCATGGCCTTTGGACTGATCTTTATCGTGTTGGCGGCGATCACTTTGAAGAAAGCCCAGCATTATTTTGCGCGTCAACTGGCCTATTGCATGATGATCTGTGGCCAAGTGGCTTTGCTTTGGCATAGCTTCCAACTCACTGAACTTTGGTCGATGCTGTTAGCCTTGCAGTTCGGCATTCTTGCGCTGAGTTTTTATCTACGCACGCATTGGATATTTATCTTGCTGCAAATGCTGTCTTGTTATGCTTTGACCCAAGCCATGATCATGGATGTGTATTGGCACTTTGATGCCCGCAATGCCACTCAGATGATGTGG
>JASLJB010000202.1 GCA_030152605.1 Acinetobacter sp.
GCAATGATCACCCCGCCAAACAACACCCATAAGGTCGGGATCGACTGCGACGGCACCACACGATCATAAACGTTCATGGAAAATAGAATGGTCGCCAGCGCCAATACGTTAGCGATCAAGGAGGCAAACATGATATCGATATAGCGTTTCCAGTCTGCTAAGGCGATCTCCCAAAACCAGTTTTTCTGATAGGGTTTGATATATTCATCAATCCGCGCATCGGGAATCGAGGTTTCAGGTCGCAGGATATACACCACCTCGATCTGATCGGCAATATCTTGCAAAACCACACTTTGCGCCAAGCCTTGATCACCACTGAGTTGCAGACTGAGATTGCCTGCTGAATCGACTTTATCGATCACAGCGACTTGGCCGGTTTTAAAACCCACCACGATCGGCAAACGCCAAGGATTGAGCATGTCTGAACTAAACTCAGACTTGCGTAAACTAAGGCCCACTTGACGACAAATCAGCTGCAATACATCGTCGATGGTTTGATGGCTACTCCAATTGAGTTGTAAACGAATACGTTCTTCTGAGGATTCAATCCGATAATGCTTTGCAACGGCTAAAACCGCTTGTAACCAAGGTTGGGGATTTATAGTACTGTTCATGGTTGTATCTCTACCCCTTGAATAGAAAGCTGATTGAGCTGATAAACATCACGGGATTTTCCGGTCACGGCAATGAATTGCACCAAGCTGTCATAGATGTCATAGCGAATATTTTCAAGCTGCATATTGGTGCTATGAATGGCCTGTTCGGCATTGAGGAGATCCAACACCGTCCGTGTGCCGAGCTTATATTGTTCTTGATACAGCTCTTTGGTGCGGATACTGATCGCCTGTTGCGCGCCCAACACCGCTAACTGCCGTTGTTTATTTTCAATATTTTCACGGGTGGCGCGGGTTTGATTGAGTACATCGAGATAGATGTTATTCACCTGCGCACGTGCGGCCTGTTCAGCAAAACTGGCTGCACGACTGCGTGAACTGGTGGCACCGCCCTGATAAATACTGCTGCTGGCCTCCAACATCACCGAGTTGTAGTAGCCATTGTCTTTGTTGTTATTGGGATTGGCCCCATTCACAGCCTGACTCATCGAGCCTTTGACCTGCAGCTTGGGATAACGACTCAAATCCACTTGTTTCTTTTGATGCTTGGCGACCTCAACCGCCGCCTGCGCCTCAATCATTTTTGGAATTTGATTGAATTGGGTCTCAGCATAAATATCAGAATTTCTGACCAGACTGTCCGGCAATTGCCAGACTGACTGGGAAATATCACGCCCCAACAAGGTACGCAGACGCTCCTGATGTAAACTAAGTTGAGTTTGTTGCGAGATCAAGTTCGAGCGTGCGGCTTCAAGATAGGACTGCGCCTGCACCGGATCGGCCTGACTACTGATCCCAGCTTGGGCACGCAACTGAGCGATCTCGGTGATACGACTCACCCCACGAATCTGCTCATTGGCGATGCGGGTACTTTCTTGATAGCGTTTGATATTGACGATGGCACTGGCCACTTGTGCCGAAATATCATCAATACTGACCAACACACTGGCTTGATTGAGCAGTAATTTGGCCTTCTGTTCATCGACTGAACTTTTGACCTGTCCAAAGTCATATAACAACTGCGTGGCATTTAAACTGATCAGCTGTCGACCCCGCTCACCCGTAGTCATGTCACCAGTGCCCATCCCCCCAGAGATCTGCGGATAATAAGCCGATTTGGCCACATCAATATTGGCATTTTGCGCGGCAAGATTAGAGATGCTCTGACTGATCTGCGGATGACGCGCCAAAGTACGATGGATGGCATCAATAAAACTCAGATTGGTTTCGAGTGCAGCATAAGCGGTATCTGGCGAGTTCCACGATCCCTGCGTAGCAGCATGACTGTTCATGCCTGGCGCTGAAGACTGCACCGTAGGTAACTCATTCACCTGAGACAAATCATAATTAAACTTACTCAGCTGATTGAGCTGTACAGTCCGAAAGTCGGTATTGGCCTCGGGTCGAAATACCCCTTCGATACGCTGTTTAAGTGACGGCTTTGTCGCATGCTGAGAAGTTTGCATTTCTGAGGCGGAGGTCTCTGTCAACTGCCCTGAACCAACCGGCCCTGTTTGTGCTGTCCTTTGCATCGTCTCAACTGCAAGCGCGTCTGCACCATATAAACTAAGCAGCATGAATGCGATATTCAGTCTCGATCTTATTAAAATAAACTTACAATTAACCACAACTGTTCTCTAAACTAAGATTACATAAGCAATCTTGCTAGCTTACATTAATTTACAACAATCAATAATCAATTTAAAATAAATTAGCGTGCTGAGTTATCAGTATTACTGCTCATATTGTGACAAAATAGACTTTATATAATTAAATTTAAGCAATTGTTAAATATAAATTTTATTAAAAATAATTTTAAATTAAATATTGTTTAACTTAACTAACAAATATACAGGGCAGTATTAATGTTTCTTTAACTCGCAACTTTTAAATAATTATAAGAATACAGTCTTATATTCATTTATATTAATCAATTAAAATAAAAATGTCATTTTAGTTGCATTTAAAACCCACAACTTGATCAATTATCGATCGATCAGTTGGGGTGAAATGTGAAATATAAACACATACCATAGCCCTTATTAACGCAACATAATGCGCTAGAGATCGTGCTACAAAATTTAAAGGAAACAGTAAGGCTGAAGTCACAACAACCTCTACAACGCAAGATAAGTTGCTTTAAACCGCACAATTAAGCTCCCTCTCAAACAGAATCACTGCTGTGTAGATAAGCATAATTTAATTAAAGCTAAGGCATTGATATTTATGAAAATTAAAATTAAGTAATATTTGATGTATTTTTGAATTAAGATTATGCCAAAGATTTATTCTATTGATTTACGCGAAAAAGTGATGCAGCACTACAGAGAAACAAAACACAAATCAAACACTTGTAAGACTTTTAAAATTTCTAGATCTACTTTAGATGACTGGATTCGCCTTGAAAAGAAAACAGGTGCATTGAAGCAACCCAAGTTAAATATTGGTCGCCCACCCGTTATTAAAGATATGAATGAATTTCGAGCATTCGCTGAAAATACGCCATGCATCCATGTCAAAGATTTACAAGTAAAATTTGAACAGAAATTCGGTCATAAGATCACCTATGCGACCTTGTTAAAAGCGCTACATAAAATTGATTGGGTACAAAATAGAAAAAGACTGCTCAGCAAACAAGCAGATACTACGCTCGATGCTGAACAGTCTTAGTAAATTGCAGGAGCGAACTTTTAGCGCTCCTGCAAAGCCTGTTTCATTCTTGTAATTGGCTTAATCAAATACTGAAACACAGTTTTCTCACCAGTTTTCACATCAACCGTGGTAATCATGCCCGGAATGATCGGCAACTGCTTACCGTTTTTATCCAACAAACTATTGGCATCGGTACGCACCAAAATACGATAATACACTTCGTTTTGATTTAACTTGAGTTCACTATTGCGCTTGTCATTGCTCAAGGTATCTGGACTGATCAAGGTCACCACCCCATCCAAACCACCATAAATGGCATAATCATAAGCACTGACTTTCACCACAGCCGGTAAGCCTGGACGTAAAAAAGCCACATCTTGCGGACGAATATAGGCTTCGACTAAGAGTTTGTCGTCTAGGGGCACGATTTCTAAAATATCCTGTCCTGCATTGACCACACCACCGACGGTATTAATTTTAATATTTTTGACCACACCACGTAAGGGTGCACGAATCAGTGAGCGTTCCACCGGATCGGCACGCATCAGCATATTTTCTCTGGCTTGTGCCAGCTCTGCTTCAGTTTTCACCAATTCATTATTGGCATCTGTCAAATAGCGGTTTTTGCGCTCAGTGATTTGCAAACCCAAATCGGCGGATTGGCGCTGCATACGTAGCACTTCAACATTGGAGACCAAACCTTGTTGGGCTAAGGGTTGGGTAATTGAAATTTCATGATCCAAAAAACTTTTGCTTTGTTTTAAGCCTGAAACCGCATCTAGCATCGACTGTCGACGTGCAACAAATGCATGATACTCACGTTGTTTGATTTCATTCGAGATCTGTTGTGGAAATACCGGTTCAGTGCCGGTGGTTTCGGCTTTGAGTCGTGCGGCTAAAGCGCTCAGGCTTTCGACTTTGGCTTCACTTTCACGCAATACCGCTGAACTTCGGGTGTCATCCAGCTTTAAAAGGATCTGATCTTTTTCAACCACATCACCTTCTTTGACCTCCATTTCCATGATCGTCCCGGGATCTAAACTTTGAATGATTTGCTCGCGACTACTCGAGATAATACTGCCCTGACCGCGTGTCACTTCTTCAAGTGTACTATTATAGGCCCAAATCAAAAACACAACGATCAATACAAACAAGAGAATCACCACGGCAAAATAACCGCGATGCTTCTCTTGTTGAAAAGCACCATTTAAATCATTAATTAAATCCAGATCAGACTGACTGACCGATTGCGCTTCATTTTCTTTTTTCATATCTTTCAATTACTTGATCTGTTTAATCATACATATAACGTGAGTATCACTCACCTGATGCGCGCATGGCGCGCGCCTGATTATTGGCTGCGTGCACTCACGCTGACCTTATGCACTTTCTGCTTCACTTCAGGGTTTTTCGGTGTTTGCTGCTGGACCAACTTGGCCAAAACCGCCGCTTTAGGTCCATCCATTGTGACCACCCCCTCTTTCATCACAATCACGCGATCCACTAAGGACAACACTTGTGGACGATGTGTCACCACCAGCAGGGTTTTATCTCGGCACCAATCTTTCATGACATCCAAAGCCATCAGTTCGGTGTCTTGATCTAGACCGGTGGTCGGCTCATCCAGTAATACCACTTGAGGTTCGCGCAAAGTCAGGCGCGCCAAAGCAATAATTTGCTTCTGTCCCCCAGAGAGACCCAAACCATCTTCACCGAGTGGCATATCCAAGCCGCGTGGATGATTGTTGATCACCTTATCCAATCCAAAACGCTGTAACACCTGCAACAACTTTTGATCACTGGCAAAACCATCTGAACGCGCCAAATCCAAGTTTTCTCTTAAACTGCCCAAAAACAAACGTGGGTTTTGACTCAGCAAACTGACTTTGGTGCGTAAAAAATTAGGGTCCACTTGGCGCATATCGACACGATCTAAAGTCACATTGCCTTGATGGGCTTCATAAAGACCACTGGCCAATTTGAGTAAGGTACTTTTACCACTGCCGATATGACCCAAAATGGCGACTTTTTCACCCGCGCGAATATGTAGCGTCACGCCCTTGACGGCAGGTGCGCTGTCTTGATCATAATTAAACTGAACTTGCTCAAAACTAAGATCGCCACGTACGGTTTCTAGACTGATGTATTGGCGACTCGGATCACGTTCAATCGGTTTTTGAACAATATTATTGATCCCCTGCAGTGCCAATTTGGCAGACTGAAAGCGTATCGCTAAACTTGCGATCTGAGATAAAGGCGCCAAGGCGCGACCAGAAAGAATCACCGACGCGATCAACGCACCCATGGTAATTTTAAGATCTGGATTGCTGCTATGAATTAAATAGGTGCCCAGCAATACCAAAAATATGGTATTCAGTTGCTGCATGCTGGTGGCAAAATTCATTACAAAGCTACTTAGATTACGTACTTTGATCGATGAAGCCGACGTTTTTGCCGTGAAGTTATCCCAACGTTGCTGCGCCCATTGGGTTGCATTATTGGTTTTTAAGGTCTCAATCCCCTCCAAGGCTTCAACTGCAAGACCCTGTCTTTGCGAAGATTCCTTCATGGATTCATTGATATAGCGTGCCAGTGGACGTTGCACAAAAAAGCCCAACGCAATCATGATCGGTATCAGGGTTAAGGGCACCAAGGCCAAGTTGCCGCCGACCAAAGCGATCACGCCAATAAAGAGTAACAGAAAAGGTAAATCGACAATGGTCAGCAAACTGGCGCTGGTCATAAATTCTCGTACTGCTTCAAACTCACGTAGATTGTTGGCATATGCACCGGCAGAGCTAGGACGATCCACCAAACGCAATAACATCACCCGTCTAAACAAGGCTGAACTGATAATCAAATCTGCTTTTTTACCGGCAATATCGGTGAGATAAGCACGTATCAGTTTGGCCAAAAACTCAAAGCTAATCGCGATAATCACCCCGATACTCAGCACCCACAAGGTCTCAAATGCTTGGTTCGGAATCACCCGGTCATAGACATTCATGACATAGAGCGAGCTGACCAGGGCCAAAAAGTTGATAATGAATGTGGCCAAGATCACCTGATAATAGTATTTGCGAAAACGCCAAATGACTTTCCAAAACCAAGCTTTGGGCAAATGATATTCGGGCAAATCAGAGCGCAGATCAGATTCAACTTTTGGTTTGACAAACCAACAAAACCCTAAATACAGCGACTCCAGCTGAGCTGTGGTCATGACCTGAGTCAGGCCATCTGTTTGTTTTAAATGGTACAGGCGTTGCTGCCCTTGACCCGTGATTTCAACCACCACAGCGGCTTCTTCATTTTTTAATAACAGGGTCAATGGGACAGCAAGTGCCGGAATGTCCTGCAGAGGGCGTTTTGATAATTGGTTGTCAAAACCATAACTCTGCAAAACCTCTGACAGAGAACTAAAATCAATCTTTAAGTTTTGATCACGTCGGACATGCCCCAGTAAAGCAGCTTCAGCGATCGGAGTGCCTAATAACTGAGTGGTTAACGCGAGATGTGAAATGATAGACTTCATGATGTCCTGTTTAAAAATAAATACTTATAAATACTTAGAGGATAGGTTTTAGATCGGATGGATGAGATACACCGGCCCATTGCGCAATTTGCGCTTGCACCAATAAATACTCTAATGTTGCATCCCTAAAATCATTGCGTGCAGCCACTTCTGCGGCCTCGATATTGGCCAGTTCGTTATAGGCATCCAGCACATCGATCAATGTTCGACGCGCAATTTTGAATTGTTGCTCATAAGCCCATACCACTTCTTTTTGCGATTGAATATATTGATGTGCCAATTGCGCACGCTGTTCATTTTGTGTCATGTCAAAGACCGCAGTTCGACTGCGTTCAATCGAGTCTCTTAAGGTCTGTTGCATACGTGATTCAGCCGCAATCATGCTTTGATTTTTTTGTGAGACTTTATGTTTTGAGCCGAGGTTAAATACATCCCAAGACACTCTTAAATAAATCTCTTTATTATCCGGTGTGGCAGTCCCTTCTAAATTTAAGGCAGGCTTACGTGCTGCCTCGGAGACTTTGACATCATCAAGTGCACTTTCACGCTCTGCTTTTTGTGCCAGATAGGCTGGGGTTTTATCAAATTCTGCACGATGAAAATGTGCAATCAGGTCTTTTGAGCTGACCTCTTGAAATGGATCAACAATGCTGTCCGGAGATAAAAACTCATCGGTATACACCCCGAGTCGACTGATCGCCAAACCCAGTGTGCGACGTAACTCTGAAATACCCGTTTCTACGCGGAGTCGCCGTGCTTGTGCCTGTACCAGTTCACTGCGTCGACCCGCATCATGTTGTACGATGATGTTTAGATCACGCAGCATTTTGTCATGACGTTTTAAATTGCGTTCTGCCACGATGAGCGACTCTCTCGCCCTTAAAGCAGTTAAATATAGAGTACTGATTTTATAACCGAGATCTTCTCGGGTTTGATCGGACATGTGCTGAAAGTAAATTTCCTTATTTTTATCTCGATCAACAGCTGCCTCGATCCCGCCCCATGCATACACATTCACTGCCGCCCTAATCCCCGGTGCAAAACTGGTTTCACGGGCATTACTTTCATATTTATGATCTTGGCCTAATACCTGTGTGCCAATCACACTCACGACGGGATAATGTTCAGCCTTGCTGGCTTGCATGGTGCTATGCGCAAATGACACATTTGCTTGTGCTTCCTGTATCACGGGATCATGAACCAATGCTTGTTTTAAGATCTCTTTTAGCGGTGCTGCATGTGCCCACGAGCCATACATTGCGAATACGCTATTCAGACTCAAACATAGAATCAGTGACAATTGTTTATTGATGTGCATAAGTGAATTCTGTTGACTTTGCGATGTCGTCGATTAAAACCATCAAAGCACCCCCTGCATAAATGAATGCAGAGGATGCTTTTGATTCAAATTAAATTTAAATCAGATTAGATTTAAATTAAGTTAGGTTGCTCAGCACTTAGTTGATCCAAGTGTTGTGACAAGTTGAAGTTATTACTACTGACTGGCTCAGCTGCATTTGGCAGATTTGCAAAGGCATCTAAGGTGTTTTCAGCAGCATTGAAGACATCGAGATCATTGAGTTGATCATCCATGTTCAATACAGAACGAGATTTGCCATAAGTACCGGCTTCAGGGATCGCTTGGATATCAATCACTAAGTCACTGCTTGACCGATCACCATCTTTATCGACAAGCGTGAATGTAAACTCTTCATGCGTCATATCTTTTGGACGGCTTGCAGCTGGGCTATAGCTAAATTCACCGAACTGATCTTCGGACATATGCAGTGACAGTGTACTGCCGATAGCGGTTTCAACTATTAACAAGCCATTGCCGCCATCTTTAAAAGTGCCCGTACTGCTGCTTATTTCCTGAGTCTCGTAGTCATAGCTAAAGCTATCCTCACCTACAGTAAAGATGAACTTACTTGCACCATCCGCACCAAAATAAGAAACTTGATTACCGAGTGCGTCATGACTGATCGACCCTTGGGTGAGCAAGTTTTCAGGAACTAAGCCTGCCAAAATTGTTCCGAGATCTGACATGTCAAGCAATACAATCACATCATTCGCAGTATCTGGATTGGTACCCGTCTGTCCGTCATATGCAATTGGCTTCAAGTAAGCCTCGCCGAGATCCATCTCAGGGCCGATACCTACCGCAATGGCTTTCATGTTTTGCTCTTTTAAGAACGCAGTCCACTTATCTTCACCAATGTCACTATAGATATATCCAGGTATATAGTCTGCAGGCGATTCTGGTTGAATTCCCTCTACACCACTGGAACCATTGCCCATGTTAGGAATACCATCACTGACAAAGAACATCGTGTTATGCACTTCGGCACCTTTGACCTCAACTGGACCCGCGCCTTTATTATTGAGATAGCTATTGAGCACTTCTTGTAATGCAGCATCATAGTTGGTATTTACCCCTATGCTTTCCCAAGATGGTCTGAGTGATGAATCACGCAGCCCTTCAATGATTTTCTTTGCATCACTCAAGGACACCCACGTCTCAGATGAGTCATAAAGATCAATATGTTGAGCGCTATCAGCGAATGCAGAGAAATTTACTTTAACCTCACCTTTATCCGGTGCCACACTATCTAAACGCTCTTGATATTGATCCAACATGGTCTCAATTGCATCAACTGCAACTTCATAACGGGTTTTTGTTGCGCCAGTCTCTGGATCAATTACGCCACTATCTCTACCGCCCATACTGCTCGATAGATCCAAACTAATCACAACGTTGGCATAGAAAGTCGTATCACTACCGACGGTCGCATTTGCTGTGAATGATACTGCAGTATCATCCTCAATGGTCACGATAAGGTTACTATCAGCGATGTTACTGCTAATTGCGAAGTCAAGGTCCAAACTATCTTCTTGCCCCAGTTGGATATGATCGACCGGCCCTTGAAGTTCAATCTCATACGGTACGGTGGTTTTACCATTGCTACTGATAGGCGTACCTAGCGTAACAGTCATGATCTCTTGACCAGAAGTTGTTTTACCAACAACTGTTCCTTCAGCCGTTTTCTCCCAAACCACAGGCTCACCACCAGAGGTGATCTGTGCTGTTGGAAGCGCAATGGCGAGATCGGTGACTGCTTCATTGCCAGGATTGTCTAGGCTTATCTCACCCTTAACGATGGCAGGTGTAGAAGCACCACTTAGATCAGCCTCTTTCACTGTCTCATTGACTACTTCAGGCGCAACCACTTCAATCACAACTTTCGCTGGATTTGAAGGCTGACCATCATTGTCCTTTACCGTGTATTCAAAGGTGTCTTCGCCGCTGAAACCAGGGTTTGGCGTATAAGTCACTTTACCGGTGATTGGGTCAACCGTGACTGTGCCATTTTCTGGTGGTGTTTTAATTACCACGGTTTTCGGATCAATCACACC
>JASLJB010000031.1 GCA_030152605.1 Acinetobacter sp.
TTTGTACGATGCGATTGAAGCAGGTAACTTCCCGAAATGGACCATGTTCGTACAGATCATGCCAGAAACCGATGCTGAAAAAGTGCCATATCATCCATTTGACCTGACCAAAGTCTGGCCGAAGGGCGACTATCCACTGATCCAAGTCGGTGAATTTGAACTGAATAAAAACCCTGAAAACTTCTTCCTTGACGTTGAGCAGTCTGCATTTGCGCCAAGTAACTTGGTTCCAGGTATCAGTGCTTCACCTGACCGTATGCTACAAGCGCGTTTGTTTAACTATGCCGATGCACAGCGTTATCGCTTGGGTTCTAACTATCAACAGATCCCAGTGAATGCGGCACGCTGCCCTGTTCACTCTAACCATCGTGATGGACAAGGTCGTATCGACCATAACTATGGCGGTTTGCCACACTATGAGCCGAACAGCTTTAAGCAGTGGCAAGAACAACCACAGTACAAAGAGCCGCCATTAAAAGTCAGCGGTGATGCGGATTATTGGGATTTCCGTAAAGTTGATGACAACTACTTTAGCCAACCACGTGCCTTGTTTAATCTGATGAAACCAGAGCAGCAAGACGCATTATTTGGCAATACCGCACGCGCCATGGGCGATGCGCCGGACTTTATTAAGTATCGTCACATCCGCAACTGCTTTGCCTGCGATCCAGCCTATGGTGAAGGCGTTGCCAAAGCCCTCGGCCTCACTGTTGAAGATGCCAAAGCTGCACGTGCATCAGACCCAGCATTTGGATTGCCGAGCCTACTCTAAGGGCATTTAAGCATCAGTCAGCCAAACAAAGCACTTCGCATTAAAAAACCACCTTCGGGTGGTTTTTTAATGGCTGAAAAAACTTTTGTTGCTCAACAGATCACATCACTCGCTGTTATCCGGGCGTTTCGACAATACGTAAACAAATGCACTCATGCTCAACAGCAGAACCAATGTGTGTACGCCGACAAATAAATAAGCCAGCCACATCAGCACAAATAAGATCACAAACATTTCTAAGGCTAAGTCGATCGATGCATAGGAAATCAGTTCCATGAACGATCTTGATTGTTGTTTTTTCAATTTGATCACCTGCACCTTGAACAGATGATTTGAGTATACGCTTAATATTTGCGCAGCAACTCAGCAATGCACAGATTAAATCCAAGCCCTTGAATCTCGACCTATCATATTCAACTCGACTCAATCTCCACAAAAAAAGCCAGTCAGGACTGAACTGACCGGCTTTTTAAGACTGTAACCAAGTTCTGATTTCGAGGTTCTGGTTTCCAGATTATGGTTTTCGAGGTTCTGATTAGACCGTCATTTTGCGGCCTTCACGTAGACAATAAAATGGATTCATCAATTTAGAAGAATGTTTCATGGCCTGATGCAGGTCTTTTTCAGGCTGATCTCGCGCCTCATCGGTAAGCTGAAAGGTCCGATAATGAATCGCCATCGAACGTTTGGCCTGTAAATCGATATGCGCTTGAAAGGCATCTTGCGGATTCATGTGCATATAACGTAACAGCTTTTCCGGCTTATAGGCCCCGATCGGCAGCAAGGCCAAACGCGGTGGGCCAAAGCGTTTTTGAATCTCTTTAAAATGTGCGGAATAACCGGTATCCCCAGCAAAGAAACAATGCCCTGTTGCTGAAAGAATCGAAAAGCCGCCCCATAAGGCTGCATTCTGATCGCGGAAACCACGCCCAGAACCATGCTGTGCTGGGGTATACACGATCTTTAATTCATACAGTAAAGCCGACTGCCACCAGTCCATTTCAATCACTTGAAAGCTTGGATCCAGATAATAGGCATTGCCTAAACCGGTATAGATCGGCATGGCATAGCGTTGATGCAACCAACGTAAGGTGGCTAAATCCATGTGGTCATAATGGTTATGACTCAACAGTACCGCATGAATCTGAGGCAGATGCTCCAAGGCGATCCCCGCAGGGCAGACGCGTTTCGGTCCCATACCGTTTTTCGGACTGACATGCTCGGCCCAGACCGGGTCGGTAAGAAAATTGTAGGGGCCAATTTGAACAAGCACCGTGGCATGACCTACAAACCAAACTTGCCAATCATTTAAGTCGGCATCAGGACGATTTTGAGGTAATACACGTTTCGTCGCTAGGAAGCGCTCAGTTTCTTGCTGACGATCGACTTTCCAAGTTTGTGACTTTCGCATCATCACCCAACGATACAAGGCCCAGCGACTGCGTTGCTGCGGATTTGGGTTTTCATTGAAGAAACGTCGCCCATCTTGGTGAGCAGACTGTACAGCCTTAAAAATAGGAGAACACAAGGTATGCGAGATACAATCTTCTGTTGGAAGACTGTAATGTAAAGCTTCAACAGACGACTGGTCTTGAAGGTCTAATAGTTGTTCCTGTTTCTGATCCATCTCAGTCATTTTCGACATTGTTATTCAAAACGCTCTTTCATAGATTTGATTCCAGTGACAGTTTTAGCAGCGAGATCTCGTAAAACTGCCCGGCCACTTTAGCATTGCCAACGGCTTAAATGAAACTCTTGGTCAAATTAATCTTTTTGCCACTTAAAAACTGTATGAAATTGACAATTTAACTGAATTCCACCCCACGATATAACATATTTGTGTCAATTCAACTGTGACCTAAATAAGATTAATTTCGAAAATACGCTGAGGTGATTATTTTATCAAGATCTATCAAGATGACAGCAGCGAACCCGGCTCAATCTCCCCGAGAGCGGGAGGATCGAGTCTTGGTGGGTTCTCGATGGTATTCGATCGTCAAGCATTAACACTGTGTAGATTTAGTCAAATCTGAGTTTCAAAAGTGTCAAATAAATTGAA
The DNA here is from genome assembly GCA_030152605.1 of Acinetobacter sp. Classification (GTDB taxonomy): domain Bacteria; phylum Pseudomonadota; class Gammaproteobacteria; order Pseudomonadales; family Moraxellaceae; genus Acinetobacter. The sequence goes on from JASLJB010000031.1 coordinate 2,832, forward strand.
GCCGGTTCGTAGATTGATTGTTACATGATTTAATTTAAGTTTTATCAGATGCACACCGATCTGGATGCATCACGCGGATCAATCAGGGCGCTGACGGCGCATGGCATAAAAATAAACCCCGATACCACTGAGTACAGCAAGCAATCCAATCCCCAAGCGCAGTGTCATCGGTTCTTGGTTGAAAAACACCCCCACCATCAATGCGATACTCGGGGTAATCATATTGCTGAGTGCAAAGGTCGAGGCCTGTAATCTTTTGATTAACCAGAAATAACACAGCATCGCTACAATTGACGAAATCACAACCGTATAGATAAAGGACAGGCCGCTTTGTAGACTCGGTAACTGTACCGGCAGATCAGACCAAATCAGTGGAATCATCAAGCTCGCTGCCACTGCTGAAATCATCAAAGAACCAGTGGACTGTGACATGGCACTCAAGGGCGCATTGATTCTTTTTACCAAAAAAATCGAACTGAGATAACACACGATACTGATCAACATCAAAACCAAGCCCAAGGGCGAAGCCGTGGTTTGGGAAGGGTCGATAAAGATCGACATCAGCCCGATGATCGCGAGACTCATGCCACACCATTGTAAGGCCTGTAGCTTTTGCGTCTTGAGTACGAAGTGCTCGATCAGGCCTGCGATCAATGGCGAAAAGGCGTAGATCAATACCATCAGACTGGAGCTTAGACTACTCGCAGCCAGATAAATAAACAGTTGCGCACCGATCAGGTTTAGACTGCCGGCGCTATAACTCTGCAGCGATCGACGATCAAAGGACAAGCCACCACCGATGAAGATCAGGATCAGTCCAGCAATCGCACTGGCAAACCAATAGCGCAACAAGAGCGCCCACAGCGGATCAAGGTCTTGTATGGTCCAGACGATCGCCAAAGGCGTGGTGGCCCAAATCAAGACCAATAAGGCATAGACCAACACGGTCGTCACGCTTGAAACATTCAATCGCATCAGGACACCACATGAATTTGCGCATGCGCGCAGGGCTTAGACCAGACTGCGTAAGGCTTGCGCCACATCCAGATGTTGATCTGCGCAGAACGGTGCCTGCTTGGCGATCATTTTCTTGAGATGACGCATGTCTTTGGCGGCATTGACGGTGATTGCAGCCACAATGTGCTGATCGCTGACCCCAAATAAAATAAAGCTTGGCTGCTCGGCGCTTGGGTCCATCTCGCCGCGTACAAACCATGCTTCGGCTGCCATATCACCGACAAACTGATAATTGACATTGAGCTGATCGGTCCAAAACCACGCCGGATTCGGCTGTGGATGTGCCACGCCCATCACATGGCGGGCAAATATTTCCGCTTGGAGATTGGCATTTTCCCAAGTCTCGACTCGGCGATAGGCCCCATCCGCACGCAGTTGAGTCGCCACATCACCTGCGGCATAAATATCGGCAGCAGACGTTTGGCAGTTCTCATCCACCTGAATCGCAAAGTCTACAGCAAGACCCGCGTCTTGTGCCAACTGAGCATTGGGAATGATACCCACGCCATAGATCACCGCATCGGCAAGCAACACCTCACCGTTATTGAGGGTGATTTGCACTTGATCCGCCGTGAGTTGGCAGTCAGCAATCTGCGTGTTTAAACGCACATCGACCGCATGTGAACGATGTTGGGTCAACAAGAAATCAGCGAAGACTTCAGGTGTACTGCGTCCCATCAAACGACTGCCGAGTTCAAGTACCGTGACTTTACAGCCTTTGGCCCGCGCCGATGACGCCAGCTCTAAACCAATCACCCCACCACCGACCAAAACGATATGACGATCCGCTTGTAAAACAGGTAATAAGGCCAATGCATCATCTAAGTTGCGTAAGGTGTAGACATGTTTGCCCAAGGCATCCAAGTTTGGCAAGCGTCGCGCTGCGCCTCCGGTGGCCAACAGCAATTTGTCATAGTGAATTTGCCGACCATCCTGTAGATATACCAGATGCTGACTTGGCTCAATCTTCAGCACCGCCTGTCCTGCAATATGCTCAACCCCAAGTTGCTGAAGTTTGTCCTCAGACAAGATTTCAACTTTAAAATTTTCAGGTTGTAGCAGTACCTCTTTGGATAAGGGCGGACGCTCATAAGGCAGGTGTACTTCGTCACCGATCAGGATGATTTTGCCCTGATACTGCTGCGCACGTAAGGCCAAGATCGCACTGGCACCGGCTTGACCGGCACCCACAATCACGATGCTTTCAACAGGCAAGTTTGCATGAGACATAGAAAATATCCTTATTTGAGTTCTGCAGACACGATGCCAAAGCCCGCGATCCATTCACTGATGGCTTCATAACAATGCGTGGTCATGCTGTATTCACCCAGTTGATCCAGTGCGGCAAATGCCGCCATCCAGCAACGCACTTCTTGGCCACCACGTCCACCCTGTAACCGAATCTCTTGCTCGGTCATGGCTTCAATCGCGGCAAAATCTGCACGCTGGAAAATATCCAGTAAGGCACGATCCCATTCGGCATTCAGGGGGACAGCAACCGACTCATCCCCGGCTGCGAGCTTTTGTCCCACGGCGATGATCTTGGCTTGGCGTGCTTCACGGGATTCTGGGCTCGGATTACGACCTGCGATCAGAAACTCTTCGACTTCTGGCGGCACCGAACCCATTTGTGGTGTCGGTGGATCATGCGACAAGCCACCGGTACCCAAGATCAGTACGCGATGTTGAGCATGGTCGAGGCCTTGGATAAAACGTCCGACCGCACGACCCAGTGCAACTGTGCGCTGCGTGGTCGGCATCGGTGCAGCAGCACCATTGACGAAAATCGGAATCGTTGGATAACGGTCTAATTGACCATCACAGAGAAAATGCAAAGGCTGCGTCACACCGTGATCGGCTTGCATACGATAGGAATAAGCTGTGTCGACACCATCGTTGAGCACATGACGTACCAAATCTAAAGCCGTGTCTTCAGGGACATTGATCTTGAGTTGGTCTTTGCCATAGTCCCAATCCCCAGCAGCATTGGCACGGATGCCGACGCAGAAGCTGGGCATCAGGTCATAAAAAAAACCATTAAAATGGTCTGGCCCAAAACTGATGATCAAGGTCGGATCATAGGCCTTGATCTCTGCTGCGAGCTGGGTAAACGTTTCACGGACTTTGACTTCTTGCGCATGCTTTCGCGGTGTCGCAAATTCCATCAGTGGGCTGTGCGATGCACAAATCAGCTTAACCGCCATGGGGCACTCCTCTGCATCGGACTGCTCACGCCGCCCGAATCATCCATTTATGCTGAACTGGTGTATGCGCTTGTGGCTCAATTGAGCAACACCCACAAACACCAACAACAATGACTAATCAAAAAATCCAGCACGCGGCTGACGTAGACCACGAATCCCGAGGCCACAGTCGGCATTGATCAAGACACCGGTCAGTGGACGGTTATTTTGACGTGAAGCCAACAACACATAAGAACCGGCCATATCTTCGGCTTCAGGTAAGAAATTCAGCGGCATACCGCGAGCAATTTTTTCAGGATCACGCGCATCGAGTAAACCAATCTCCGCTTGTCCCAGACTGGCAGCGCCTTTGATGTTGACGTTCATGCCCGATGGCGCAACCGCATTGACCCGAACTTTCGGCGCCAACTCATAGGCCAACTCTTTCATGATGCCGACACCGGCATGCTTAGAGGCGGTATACACCGGGCCACCGCCGGCGGCATATAGCGCAGAGTTAGACAGCGTGAAAATGATCGAGCCTTCAGACTTCACCAATTCATCGAGTGCAGCTTTGGCACCCAAGATTAGAGATTTTGTATTGATCGCCATGATCTCATCAAAGGCGATTTCCAGTTGCTCACCGCTCATATTGACGATGTCAGCATAGTGATCCCAGATGCCTGCATTGCCGATAAAGCAATCCAAGCGTCCAAAGCGTTCTACCGTGGCCTGCACTGCACGGACATTGTCTGCGAAACTGGCCACATCACCTTCAACCACCACCACTTGATCTGCAAAGCGCTGTCTGAGTGCGGCAACTTTGGCAGCAGAGCGTTGTAGCACGGCAACCTGTGCGCCTTCTTGTAAAAAGCGTTCAACCAAGGCCAAGCCCAAACCCGAGCCGCCACCTGTGATCAGTACCACTTCACCCGCTAACCAGCCCATGATTACGCTCCTGGCATGGCAACGTATAACGCACCATCTTCTTCAATCACTGCAAAGGTTTGGATCGGATCAGTTGCCGGTAGACACAGTGCCTCACCGGTTTTCAGGCAGAAACGTGCCGAGTGCAATGGACATTCCACCGTACCATCGTCTTCGAGATAGCCTTCGGACATCGAGGCATTGCCATGTGAACAACGGTCATTCATGGCAAAGTAATTGCCACCGTCATTAAACACCGCCAATGCTTCGATCCCATTGACACCACATTCGACTTTTAACGCTTCGCCTTGGTCGAGCTCACCCAACTGGCATACAAAAATTTTATTCATTAGAAAAACACACTGAGGTTATGCGAGGTATAGGTCACCTGATCGAGGGTGATTTTGCGTTCAAAAATTTGAAAGCCGAGTCCACCCTGCACCTGACGGATCTTGTCTAAACGCTTGCCCACATAGAAAGTCACGTCTTTCTCTTTTTGGGTGCGGTATAACAAATACGCCACATTGACATCGTATTCACCTTCGACATCGGTCGCTGTAACACGGATATTGGTCACCATGTGGGTGGTGCGTGATGGCGGTTCTTCAGCCCATGCCATCCCGGTTTCAAGACGTGCCACACGACGTTCGAGCAAATGTTTGTTGTCGTTAAAAACCCATGTGGTCGGCAATTCTAAGGCGCGACGACGATCACGTGTTTGCGCATTTGGCGTGGTGCGCAAGGTATAGGAGATGTCTTCAGCCAAGACATCTAACCATTCACGGAATCTCCATTCATCTAGCAGTGCTGCCTCTTGATACAAGAATTGGCTGATCTGATGATGTAATTCGATACTGACCTGTTTCATTACAGCAACTCCTGCTCATAGGCTTCAGCGGCTTTTTCAACCTCTTCCCAGGTTTCATGAATGAGCAAATCTGCCCAGCGGCGGTACATGCCACGCGCTGCCGTTTCAGAGAAGATATAGTTGGTAATCCCCGGAATACCGTCTTCACGCACCTGTTCTTTGCCTAGGCCCATTTCCATAATCAATGGGTTTTTACGCGCTTTATAACCGCGCAAGACTTTTTGGATCTCTACCCAGTTTTCAGAGTCATCTTGCTCCAAGAACCCCGCAGGACCGAAAGCACGGGTTGCTGAACGTTCAAAGGCTTCTTTGACTTCTTGAGAAGCTTCAGCATCGGCGATACAAAAGGCCCAAACTTCAGTTTTGTTGGGACCACGTGGATGCCAAACGCGTAAAGTTGCCGTTCCATTCAGCCATGATAAGGTCGGGAACATGGTGTTATGCCCAGCCAAACGTAGGGCACGGACTTCACCGAGGCGTTCTTTGACTTCGTCATAAGTTTCACGGAAATAGTTGGCCACTTCACCATCGACCCAGACGTTAGCATCGGGTTTTTCGGTAAAGAAAAAGCCTGAACCATGACCGCGTTGGCCATACTGGATCGCATCTTTGGCGGTTTCCCAGACTGGGCGTGCGGTTTGCGCATCACCGAGTTGCTTGCTGCTGTCGTCATTGGCTTTGGCACCCAAGACTTGGATCGCAGAGGCATGTGAGAACAAGGCATGGTATTGGTCTGAGGCAAACTGTTCTGCTGCAAATTTCCAGTTACACTCGATTTCCCATTTATGCACCCCACCGATAATTTCGGTGCCGCCCGGACGACGGTCTAAAACACCATCTAAATACCAAGCCATATCGCCCATGTATTCGATCAGATCCGGTGTGCTTTCATCCCAGCAACCAAAGATCAAGCCTTTGTAGCTTTCAACGCGATTGACTTCCACCAAGCCCCATTTTTCTTTACAGGCACCTTGTGGAAATGCGCGATCTTCAAGCGGAATATCTTTGAGTTGACCATCGACGCCATAAGACCAGCCATGATATGGACAGGTAAATGCGCGAGTATTACCACAATCGGCAAAACTCACCCGCATAGAACGGTGGCGACATTGGTTTAAAAAAGCTTTGATTGAACCGTCTTTTTGACGCGTCACAATAATCGGATCTTCACCCATATAGGTGTTAAAAAAGTCACCCGATTTTTGGATTTGGCTTTCATGGCAGAGAAATAACCAAGTGCGTCCGAATACACGTTCGAGCTCAAGCTCATAGATTTCAGGATCGGTATAAATAGAAGGCACGACTCGACCATTTTTAGCATCGACTAAACGATCGATATCCAGCGTATCAATTCTATTTTTCATCAGCACTCTCCATAGCTTCGCATCAATAAAATCAGAACGATTCATTTTCGAGATAATATGGGTTTAAGTTTGATGAATGAGAAATATTATTTATATATGCTGCTATAGATGATGCCAATCATAAAGAATAACTATATAAGCTTAAAATCAGCTATGATTTAAATAAATTTGTTGATTTAAAGTCGATTCACCTTAAAAGCCGGATGCAAAAATGGAATTACGTCATCTTCGTTATTTTGTCACTGTGGCAGAAGAACTTAATTTTAGTAAAGCCGCACAGCGTTTATTTACCGCGCAACCCTCATTAAGCCAACAGATTAAATATCTGGAACAAGAACTCGATATTCAATTGTTTAATCGCACCAAGCGTAAAGTCGAACTCACGGAAGAAGGTCGAAACTTTTTACCTTATGCGCAAGCGACCTTGGATCAAGCCGAGCTCACGGTACAGAAAACCCGACAAATTGCCAAAGAACAAAGCTGTTGTTTGAGCATTGGTTTCGTGCCCGTGGCTGAACTGAAAATCTTTCCCTTGGTGCTAACCAAAATTCGCTTTGAAAACCCTGATCTAAAAATATCCCTACAGAGTATGGATGCCACTGAACAGCTTGAAGCGCTTGAGTCTGGGCAGATTGACATCGGGTTTGTCCGTGAAAATATTAGCACCGATCACATCAGCAGTCGTTTGGTGTTCCGGGAAAAAATGCTGTTTCTGATGCCCAAAGATCATCCCTTGGCACAGTATGATGTGATCCCGGTCGACGCCTTGAATAACGAAGCATTGATCATCGCCTCGATCGAGCATGCGCCGACCTTGCATAAGTCTGTGCTGCACTTTGCCAAGCAGAATAATATTAAATTTAACCTGATTCAGCATGCAGGCAATATTTTATTTAATATTAACTCGGTCAATATGGGACTCGGCTGTGCCATATTACCCAACTATATCGAACCGATTATTCACAACCATCACAATATCGTGATTAAACCACTTTCAGTTGAGCTGCCACTGCTGGATTTATTTATGAGTTATCACACGCGTAATAACCAACAGAATATCGAAAAATTCATCAACTCGATCGAAAATAAAATTTAGTCAGGCTTTAAACCAAGCGACTCAGGTTTAAATTTTAATAGTTTAAATAGATCATGCTGCGCATAAATTATATTAGTGCTTTGATCTGGATTAAATCATATTCACAGACTTTGATAAAACTTTGAGACTAGGCCCCTGACCTATTCGCAACTGAAAGGATCTTATATGTGCGCTATGGAAACTCCAAACTATAAAACCGATGCATTCTTCGGCCTTGAAGATCAGTGGCTCGAAACAGCACCCGGTGAATTAACCCATTATCATGAAGCGGGTTCGGGTACGCCGATTTTATTTTTACATGGCTCGGGTACAGGTGTTTCCGCAGCAGCCAACTGGTGGTTAAACCTCAATGCCATCGCTGAAGTTGGGCACTGTTATGCCATCGATTCGATCGGTTATGGTCAAACCGTGGTGGCAGAAGGAACGCCTTATGGCATTAAAGCTTGGGTCGAACATGCGATTCGCTTTATGGACAAAGCCGGCATCGAAAAAACCTGGTTAGTCGGAAACTCTCTCGGCGGTTGGTTGGCCTTTCAAATGGCTTTGGATTATCCAGAGCGCCTACTCGGGATTATCTCCATGGGGACCGGCGGTGCTAAACAAACTGCAGCCTTAAAACAACATGCCAATCCTGAACTCAGCCTCGCCGGGATCAAAAAAACCCTAGAAATGTTTGTGGTGGATAAAAGCTTAATCACCGATGAGTTGGTTCAAGTGCGTTATGAAGCGGCCAAAAATGATTATGCCTCTGACCGTTTACTCGAAGTGGTCGGCGCGCGCGATCGTGACCGTTTTGCATTGCCGCTCGATTTTGAAAAAATGAAAGACATTCAACTGCCGGTATTATTGATTCACGGTGTACAAGATGTGGTGATTCCGGTCAGCCGCAGTTGGGATATTTTAAATACCGTGCCGCATGCCGATGCACATATCTTTAGCCAATGTGGTCACTGGTCACAGGTTGAGAAATCTGCCGAGTTTAATACTCTGGTATGTGATTATCTCAAACAGCAAGGGGTCAGCCGCTAAGCGCGCGATCCGCTGTTGCTTAGCATAAAGCCCATGTTTTAACATAATGCCAGTCAGTTAAGCTTTTTGAAGTGAATTTCCATGATGCTTTTATGAAAACAACTTCAACATGAAGCCCTTGCTTTAAATCCATCCCAACCTTCCTTTTTCAAAGGAAGGAGCGCCTTTAAATTCAACATGGTATTGAATTCAAAGGAATTCCCCTCTTTGGCAAAGAGGGGTTAGGGGAGATTTATGTAGTGGTTTAATAAAAGTGGATACCAAATTAAATTTAAGCCATCAATAACGAGATTGCATAAAATAATGACATAATAAAAAACCACCAACCCAATAAACTAAAACCCAGCATTTAAACACCCCAAAAAGACATTATTAAAACCAGATGCTGATTATATACCCCTACAAATTAGTTATATAGAATCTCAAAACTACTATCTTTATTTTGAATTAGTATAAAAATAACACCTGATTATAATTTCCAAAGAAAGTTAAAAGGATTTTTTAACTTGTGTTTAGGAATGCACAATGAAAACAACGCAGCTCTCTATTTTATTATTGGCGTCTGGATTTAGTCTGCCAAGTTTCGCCAATAGTTTCGTCGATGACAGCTCGATTAAACTCACCACCCGCAATTTTTATTTACATCGAGATTTTACCGATTTTGAACCGATGCCCGGTGCCAAGGATTGGGCGCAAGGTTTTATATTCAGCGCAAGCTCGGGGTATACCCCGGGGACGCTTGGATTTGGACTGGATCTACACAGCCTCACATCCGTTAAACTCAAAGCTGATGCCAAATATCTACCCAGTGGACTATTACCCACCGATGCACAAACTCGTGAGCGCTCGGATACTGCAACTGAAATTGGCATAACTGCCAAAGCCAAATATCACAACACCGAACTCAAAGTCGGTACGCTACAACCGTGGACCCCGGTGATCTTTAGTTCACCCTCGCGACTGCTGCCGCAGACCTTCCGCGGTGCCATGCTCAACAGCAAGGAGATCTCCGGCCTCAATCTGACTGCCGGCTATATCGACAAGGTCAATCATCGTGACTCTACCAATTATGAAAGCATGACCAATATTGGTTTTAACCAACGCTTTAAAGTGGCTGAAATAGATGATTTCTCCTTTGTTGGCGGGGAGTATAAGTGGTCGCCGCAAACCCAAATTGGCCTGTACCATGCACATGCCGATGAGGTCTATCAACAAAGCGCATTGACCTTTAAAAATACCACGCCACTCACAGAACAGGCCAAGCTGACCACTGACATTCGGGTCTGGCACAGTGATGACACGGGTCAGGCACTGGCAGGCAAGGTCGACAACACCTTGAGTACCGCCAACCTCGGACTTAGCCTTGACAACCATCGCCTCACTTTGAGCGGCATGCACAACCACGGTCAAACTGCGCATCCGTATTTGTCTGGCGGTGAGGTGCTGATCTTTATCGATGGTTGGAGCACTGACTTTTTAAACCCCAAAGAACGGGTGTATGGGCTACGTTATGACTATGACTTTAAGGACTTTGTACCGGGCTTAAAGTTTATGACCCGATACACCCGTGGCAATCATATTCAACTGCCGAACTTAGGTGGCGATAAACTCAAAGAGGACTCTTTGGACTTTGATCTACAATATAGCCTGCAAACAGGTGTACTCAAGGGCTTGGGACTCAGAGCGCGTTATGCCAAATATGATAATAACTTTGCCCAGAATGCCTCATTTAAACCTGCCAATGAAACGCGGTTTAATGTCGACTACACTTGGACATTTAAATAACCGTCTCTGCGACCAATATATACGCTGAATATATTAACCCAACATCAACACATAAAGGCTTCATCATTTTGATGAGGCCTTTATGTGTTGATTTTAGCATTATTTAAATAAGATAAAATAAATGCAGTATTTAAAATATCGTCGACTTTAGACTAAAGTGAAATGGATTTATTTTAACGTGGCGATGTGCTTTTCATCTTTTTAAAGTTTTCGATCAGGTTATCCAAGGACACGGTATTTTTTCCATCTTTATAATTTAAATAGAGTTTAACCTTGGGCTGAATATTGGTAAATCGCTTAATCACGGTATTGCTGGTGGCGATGCCTTGAATAAAGTCGGGCAATAACGTCACGCCCATGCCCATATTGACATAGCTCATGGTGACAAAAGCATTTTCTGATTCCATCACGATATTCGGGTGAATATTATTTTTCTCAAAGATCCCTAGGATCAAGGCTCTGAGTTCGGGCGCATGGCTTTGTGCCGGCAAAATAAAGTCCACACCATTTAGCTCTTTGAGCGGTATTTGGGAAAATTTATTTAGGGGGTGATTTTGTGGCAGTACCAAGAGCAGATCTTCCTCCAAGCATTCAACGCTCTCGATCTCATCGGTTTTAATATTATTACGGGTAAAAGCCAGATCAATCTCGCCCTTTTCTAACTGCTGCAACAAGGCTGGGCCATGTTCACTGATCAGTTCGACTTTAACACTGGCGGCTTGGTCTTTGATGGCATCGAGAATAATGCTGGGGATTTTCACTTCAACCCCGATCAATACTCCGATTTTGACTGTGGCATATTTGGCATTGAGTTTTTTGGCATAGTTACGGGCTTTTTCTGCCTCGATTAAGGTTTTTTTAGCCTCCTGCAAAAATACCTCACCGGCTGTGGTCAGTTTAAATACCCGCCCACCGCGTTTAAACAGATCGACCCCGAGGTAATCTTCTAAATCTTTCATCTGTTGACTGAGTGAAGACTGTACCGTATTCAGTTTCTTGGCCGCAGAAACAAAACTCTGCTCCTCACTGATACTCATAAAATACTTTAAATGTCTTAAAGCAAGCATGTTAAACCTTCTCTTGACTGCACCTACATCCATGCCTGTGCAAAATCTTAGTGAACTCCATCTCACGATTGAGTGCTGGCTGGTGTACTGAGTTTATTGATCTATATCAACTGACCCAGATTGAAATAACCCGAAAAAGCGTCCCCTCAATGAGAAGAAACTTCTTCAGGTTGATCACGAATAAAGTTTAAGACGATGACGTCACTGGATTCGTTACACTGGCTTGCGTCTGTGGCTGTTCGAGTTTGCGCGACAACCACATCATGATCACGGCGGACAATACAATCCCCGGAATCGCGGCAGTAAATACCCCCGATGCACCGGCACCGGATGCGATGATCACACCTGCAATCGCAGGCCCTAACATCGCGCCCACACGCCCAATCGCGGAAGCTGCACCGACACCGGTTCCGCGTAGATGGGTGGGATAAACAAAACTACCGTAGGCATATAACACCCCTTGCCCACCGATGGTGAATGTCCCGGTTAATGCAGCTGCCATATAAATGGTATTTAAACTGCTGGCTGCATTTAAACTGAGTAAACCGGCTAAAATCCCCAAATACATGATGCCGATCACCACCACTTTGTTCCAACGGTCGATTAAAATACCCAACACGATGGTGCCGAAGAATGCCCCAACCATAAAGAACACTTGCGCCATACTGCCCTGCTGTCGACTGAAACCCAGCTCCATAAATAGAGAGGGCAACCAGCTCAACATAATGTAGACCACCATCAAGGTGAAAAAATAACTCACCCAGAGCAATAAGGTACGACTCATATACTGCGCATTGAAGATGACTTTAAAGCCGCCCTCAGGCAACTGAGCCTCGACTTTGCTTTTCATGGATTGGATAAATTCTTTTGATTCAGGCAAGGCATAAATCATCAGTGGGATCACCAATAACGGTAAGATGCCGCCCAAATAAAAAATTGTTTTCCAATCCCCGCTGGCATCATAGGCTGCCCAAAAAGACAGAATTAATGCACCCACCGGTAAACCACAATACATCAGCCCCACGGCACGACCGCGATTTTCAGCGCTGGTCGCCTCGGAAGCCAAAGTAATTAAATTCGGTAATGCTGCGCCCATGCCGACACCGGCTAAAAAGCGCACCGCGAGTAAACTATAAAAAGAGTTTACCCAGACGGTCATCAGGGTAAATACGGCAAAAATAGCCACCGACCAGATCAGGACTTTTTTACGCCCAACTTTATCGGCATAACGTCCGCCAAATAATGTACCGGGCAGGAGTCCGAAAATGCCGGCGCTAAAAAACACCCCCAATTGTTCCGGACTCAGCGAAAAATATTGCTTCAATCCTGAGGCGGCAATACCCGCTGCCTGTAGGTCTACCCCTTCAATTACTGCGATCACAAAGCATAAAAACACCGTGATCTTCGACGTGTTTTTGCTGTCTTGATTTGCTTGAACCATGTCGACTTTCCTTTGTCCTAACATACAAGGAATAGTTACATTATGTAAATTCAAGCAGTAGTTAGACTAAGGTGCGATTGACCCTAAATTAACCACATCAAAAAAATATATTGTTATATATCAATATACATATACCGGGAGTTATTCAAATCAGCACAGATAGAATCTAATTTTTATATGACTGATGCAGACGGGAGAATTCATTAATACTTATATTACCTTGTTGTATCTGAGTTTAATATCAATCCAAGGTCGTATCATCTGAGTGAAAAAAGGCATAAAAAAACACCCACCAGCAGCGCTGATGAGTGCAAAGTCGAAAAGACAACAACAATCGCAATGATCGGTACCAAAAAACCGCATGCTCAAAGCGAACGTTAAAACCAAATGCTCAAAAAAAGCTTAAAACCTTCAGCCGCCTGTGCTTAAACTGCAGCAGCTTGTTTGGCTTTGGCCATGGTCAAGGCCAAGTCTTCGATCATATCTTCCTGACCGCCGACGGTACCACGACGTCCAAGCTCCATCAGGATCTCGCGCGCTGGCACGCCATATTGCGCTTCAGCGCGCTTGGCAAATAACAAGAACGATGAATACACACCGGCATAGCCCAAGGTTGCCGCATCACGATCCGCACGGATCGGATTCAGCATCATTGGAATCACCAAGTCTTCAGCAATATCTTGTACTTGGAATAGATCTACCCCTGTTTCCAAGCCCATACGGTTGGCCACGGCGATAAACAGTTCCAGGGGTGTATTACCGGCACCGGCACCGAGACCTGCTGCAGCCAAGTCCACTCGGATTGCGCCGGCATCTACCGCTGCAACGGTATTGGCAACGCCCATGCCCAAGTTATGATGACCGTGGAAACCGATCTCGATGTTGGCATCCAAATGCTGACGCAACAGGTCGATGCGCGCAGTCACATCATTCGGCAACATATAGCCTGCTGAGTCAGTGACATAGATACAGTTCGCACCGTAGCTGACCATTTTCTTGGCTTCTTCAAGCAGTTTTTCTGGGCTGGCCATATGTGCCAACATCAAGAAACCCACCGTGTCCATATCCAGCTGACGCGCTGCACGAATGTGCTGTTCAGACACATCAGCTTCAGTACAATGCGTTGCCACACGAATGGTCGACACCCCAATTTCATGCGCCATTTTCAAATGATCAACCGTGCCAATCCCCGGGATCAGCAAGGCAGACACTTTGGCCTGCTTCATGCGTGGCACCACAGCAGTCAAATACTGCTCATCGGTCGCCGCGGCAAAACCATAGTTCACCGATGAACCACCGAGACCATCACCATGCGTGACTTCGATCAAGGGCACACCCGCAGCATCTAATGCGGTAGAGATGGCAATCATTTGCTCGATGCTGGTTTGATGGCGCTGCGGATGCATGCCATCACGTAAAGTCATATCGTGAACAATAATCTTAGACATTCGGATGCTCCTTAAACCGCTGTGGGTGCCAATAAACGTGCTGCAAACATTTCGGCCGTTCTCGCCGCTGCCGCGGTCATGATATCGAGGTTACCGGCATAGACAGGCAAGAAGTCACCCAAGCCTTGAACTTCAAGAAAGACGGAAACGCGTTTGCCATCAAAGACGGGGCCATTCACCAAGCTATAACCCGGCACATATTTTTGCACTTCTGCAATCATGGCCTGAATCGAGGCACGAATCGCGTCCTGTGCGGCCTGATTAGGTTCAGCCTCTAGCAAGCAATGCACGGTATCGCGCATCATCAACGGTGGCTCAGCTGGGTTGACGATAATGATCGCCTTGCCTTGTTTGGCACCGCCGATTTTCTCAATCGCGCCAGCGGTGGTGCGAGTAAATTCATCAATATTTTTACGTGTGCCCGGCCCTACAGATTTGGTCGATACCGTGGCGATAATTTCAGCATAGTCCACGGCTTGAACTTGAGAGATCGCAGCCACCATGGGGATCGTGGCTTGACCGCCACAGGTCACCATATTGACGTTTTGCTGACTGTTTTCAGCTGCCAACAAGGCATCCAAATTCACAGGCGGTACGCAGAACGGGCCAATCGCAGCAGGCGTCAAGTCGATCATCAACACACCGAGTTCATTCAGCTTGCGGCTGTTTTCAGCATGCACATAGGCAGAGGTCGCATCAAATGCAATCTGAATCTCATCGTCAAGGATATGTGGCAATAGGCCATCGACCCCATCGGCTGTGGTTTTCAGTCCCATTTTGGCAGCACGAATCAAACCCTCAGACTGTGGATCAATCCCCACCATCCAAACGGGTTCTAGCAACTCACTGCGTTGCAATTTATACAGCAGATCCGTCCCGATATTACCCGGTCCAATCAATGCGCATTTAATCTTGTTCATGTTATTTCCCTCTACGACTCAAGCTTGGCTGGCCGCGAATTTTGCTGAGACTGTGCCAAAACCGTCGATCTCAACGGTAAAATCATCGCCCGCTTTCGCCACCACCATTGGCCCCAATGCACCGGTCAATACGATGTCACCCGCCAACAACGGACGACCACGACGTACCATTTCATCAGCGAGCCAAACTGCGGCATTTAAAGGATTACCGAGACAGGCCTGTCCCTTGCCTTCAGACACCACTTGACCGGCATTGCGCATTTGCATACTGCAGTTGACCAAATCCAAGTGTTCGAGTGCGACTGGACGTGAACCGAGGACAAAGGCGGCAGAGGATGCGTTATCCGCAACCGTATCGACGATGGAAATTTTCCAGTTCTCAATGCGACTGTCGACGATCTCGATCGCAGGCAGTGCATAGGCGGTGGCGCTGATGATATCGGCATAGCTATGTTGGCTTGCTGTCAGATCTTGCTTTAACACCAAGGCGATTTCAGCCTCGACTTTAGGCTGTAAAAAAGCAGTGATATCAATCACCTCACCATCACCATAAGCCATATCAGCAAACAGCATACCGAAGTCCGGTTGATCAACTCCCAGCTGGGCTTGCACCACTTTTGAGGTCAAGCCGATTTTGCGACCCACCAAACGGCGGCCCTGTTCTAAAGCGATATCGGTATTGAAATCCTGAACGGCATATGCGATATCGACATCGGCACTTTCCCCACCCAACTGTGGGCGTACCGGTGCGATGGCCTGACGTGTACGCTCAGCCTGTTGCAGCGCAACAGCGACGGATGAAACGACAGCAGAATTTGACATCAACGTTTCCTTGAACTGTAAAAATTGAAGAAAAACGTTTTTGATCGTCAGGGCGTATTGATCACGTGATTTGCACAGTGCATGCAAGCGCGACGCTAGAGAGAGACGCAATGCTCAAGACGATCATGAATAGGAACTGCAGAATATAGATCTTTGCGATGAACGAACTACGCTCCGTGTATGATTCTCAGCAATCCCTAAAAAACGTATATATTCATAAGCCATCAAAGAATCTGAAATTTAAGCGTTTTGTGCCAATACTTATTTTATGCTCTACAATAGCTATTCTCTATTAATACCCATTCATGCCCATGCCCGACAACAAAAACACATCGGTGGCATCGGCCAGCGCAGCACTTTGCGCTTGCTGCACCTGCGCCTGCCGGATGGGGGCATGCGCACTCAAATCAGTGAGACGACCATGCCGAATCTCAGCTTTCATCGAATCAAGAACATGCTGCAATATCGCAGACGCTTTGTGTATACCTTTATTGGGATGGGGCTGATCGATGCGATTCTGCACCTGAGCAACCACTGGCAATGGTCGAGCAACCTATTACTGAGTTGGAATATTGCGGTTTTGAGCTATCTCGGCGTGAGTCTCAGCAGCGTGTGGCATATCGATCACGCTCAGATCCTGAAACATGCTGAGCAACAAGATGCCAGCAAGTGGGTGATTTTATTGTGGGTGTTTTTGTCTTTAGTGATGTGTTTTATCGCCATCGTGATTGAGTTAGCGCATTTACCCAATGCACCACTGCTCAAAACCGGTCACTTGGCCCTGTCGATCCTGACCATCATTTCAGCGTGGTTTTTGATGCACAGTATTTTTGCGATTCATTATGCGCATGACTATTATCTAGCGGATGCCAAAGGCGCTGAGGGCGGACTCGAATTTCCGAAAACCCCGCACCCGACCTATCCTGACTTTATTTATTTTAGTTATGTGATCGGCACATCTGCGCAGACGGCAGATGTTTCGATCAGTTCCAAAGCCATGCGCAAGCTGAATACTTTGCACATCCTGTTGGCTTATGGCTTTAACACCACCATCTTAGCGATTGCGATCAATGTCGCTGCTGGGTTTATCGCAGCTTGACGCTGCAACAATCAGCAACTCCGCCAATCGATTTAAGCCTGTAACAACTGCTTGAGAAAGCGCTGCAAATGCGCGATATCATCCACGATGCCCAGTGGAGCAAACTGCTTTAACACCTCAGGTCTATGCACACCATAGCTGACACCGATACGGCGCATGCCGATATTCTGCGCCATCTCAAGGTCATAGCTACTGTCCCCGATCATGATCGCATGCTCGACGGCCACTCCCGTCTGGTGAAGAATTTCCGCGAGCATCAAGGGATCAGGTTTGGACTTGGTTTCACTGGCGGCGCGGGTCGCTGTAAATAACGCCTGACTCTGAGTTTTGGCCAAGACCCGATCCAAGCCCGCACGACTTTTACCGGTCGCCACCGCCAAGTGTAGGCCATGCTGTTTTAAACCCTGGAGCAGTTCCGCCACACCGTCAAACCAATGGTCATCCACCGAGTGTTCAACATAGTGCGCAGAATAACTTTCCAAAATCGCTTGGTGTAACTCAGGCACCTGCGGAAATAAGATCTGCATCACTTCCGGCAAGCCCAAACCAATGATGCTTTGCGCTGCCTCGTCCGTTAAGGGCTGTTGATACTGCTGGGCTGCGAATTGCAGACTTGCCACGATCTGCCCCACCGAATTAAATAAGGTCCCATCCCAATCAAAGATCAGCAATTGAATCGGATCTGTGCTGGGTGTGGTGCTTAAGCTTGCGGTGTCTTGGCGATCGAGGTCGAGGCGTGTATTGGTCTGGCTCATGCGGTTTGCGCGCTCAACTGTGCCACCAAACTTTGCATATCTTCAGGCAATGCCGTTTCAATCACCGGATAGCCCGGAATATCGAGACGCATGGCATGCAAGCACAAACGACGTGGTGTAGGACCTTTGTACTCGGTTTGATGCCCGTATTTATCATCCCCAATCAGCGGGTGCCCAATACTGAGGCCATGCACACGAATCTGATGGGTACGGCCTGAGAGCGGAGACGCATAGACCAAGGTGCCATGACGGAAACGACTTTTCACTTTCCACTCAGTCTGGCTCGGCTTGCCTTCTTTGGAGACGCGGACACGACGTTCACCATTGGCCAACTCATAACGCAACAACGGTGCATCGATCAGTTGTTTATCTAAAGTCACCTGCCCTTTGACGATCGCGGCATAGGTTTTTTTAATGCGATGTTCACGCAACATGTCCTGCAACAGTTTTAGCGTACTGCGCTTTTTACTGATCATCACCAGACCCGAGGTATCACGGTCAATACGATGAATCAGTTCGAGGTATTTCTTGCCTGTGGCGGCACGTAGCGCCTCGATCAGGCCATAGGCCATACCGCTGCCGCCATGCACCGCGATGCCCGAGGGCTTATTGATCACCAACAAACCTTCGTCTTCATACACGATGCGTTTCAGTAAACTCTCTGCAACTTTATCGGATACCGGCACATCGCTCTCGTCTTTTTGCTCGTAGCGAATCGGTGCAACCCGGATCTGATCCCCGATGGCAAGTTTGGTTTCTGCTTTGATTCGTTTCTTATTGACCCGCACCTGACCTTCGCGCATTAGGCGATAAATACGGCTTTTAGGCACGCCTTTTAGACGTGAAAATAAAAAATTATCAATACGTTGACCCGCTTGATGTTCATCCACTTCGAACCAAGTGACACTTTGCCATTGCTGGGTAGAATTCATACAGTTACTCGGTGCTATAAAAAATAAATTTGATGAAAAAATGTTCACTTAGATCGGGTTTCACACAAGAAAAATGGGATTACCCCATAGGCAGATGATCTAAGGTTTGTTATAGTCAGCGCACGGATACCCCCGTAATAGAGTCACTTTTTAGTCATTTCAAAAAAATTGAAATTCATCACTGATTGAGTCACTCGTTTTATACTCGGAAAGGTCCCCAAAGAATATGCCGACGCCGAAGGCTTTATTATATCGGCAAAAACACAAACTGTTGCGTTTAATTGTGCTTTTGCACCTAAATCAACATGTTGAAAAAATTATGTAGCCAGCTTCGATGTTGGTTTTAAATGTA